>JBMFUH010000029.1:0-17884 GCA_049966735.1 Isosphaeraceae bacterium | reverse complement strand
GCGAGATCAAAAGGAGCGTGTTTTCAGCGGAAAAACAGGCAGCCGGGAATTGCTGACGACCGTGTGCACGCTCACCACCAGGGGAGTCGCCAGCCCCGCCAGCATCAGGTAGGCCGTCTCGTAGTTGTGCCAGTGCCGTCCCGAGCCGCGCCAGCCCAGGGCGAACAGGCCGTAGATCCAGCGGCGCAGCGGTGTCGTCGCCCGGTCGCGGAGGGTGGCCATGTCGGGAATCAGACCCACGTACCAGAACATGAGCGAGACCAGCCCGTAGACCGAGATCGCCGCGAAGTCCCACGACAGGGCGCTGCGGAAGTTGGGAACCAGGGCGTTGGAGTTGGTCAGGGGAACAAGGAACCAGGCGATCCACCAGCGGCCGATATGGATGACCACATAGAGCCCGGCGCAGCAGACAGCGAAGAGTGTCATGGCCTCGGCCGCGCGATTCAAGCTGGAGCGCCATTTCTGGCGAAACAGGAAGAGAATCGCCGAGATCAAAGTGCCGGCGTGGCCAATGCCGACCCAGAAGACGAACGTACCGATGGGGAAGCCCCACCCTACGGTCTGGTTCATGCCCCAGATGCCCAGGCCCGTGGTGAAGACGTAGAGGGTCATCACCGCGCCGAGCAAACCGAACGAGCCGCAGAAGAGAAAGGCCAGCCACCACCAGCGCGGCGCGGGACGTTCGACGAGTCCGCAGACCATGTTGCTGATCGAGGCGAAATCGTGGTCTCCGGCAACCAGGGGGGGGATGTCATCGATCTGCTGGATCTGCTGGTTCATGCGTGAGCTCCTCCCGCCGGCGTCCCACCGGAGAGCATTCGGGGATTGGGATTGCGGAGCCGGGCCAGGTGTGAGGTCCGCGGCTTGGTGTTCAACTCGCCCAAGAGGTCGTAATTCCGCGCCTGGTTCTTGATCCGCGAGACCCTGCTGTGCGGGTCGGACAGGTCGCCGAAGACGATCGCCTGGGCGGGGCAGGCCTGGGCGCAGGCCGGCACCACGGTTCCGTCGGGAATTTTCCCGGGGGGCGCATCCCCCGCGGCCACGTGCGTGCCGATCCGGGCGCGTTCGATCCGTTGCACGCAATAGGTGCACTTCTCCATCACGCCGCGGGTGCGCACCGAGACGTCGGGGTTCTTCTGCATCTTCAAGGTCTCGGCCATTCCCCACTCGGCGAGCGGACCGTACCAGAGCTTGTCCAGCGGCCGTTCGTTGTAGTTGAAGTAGTTGAACCGGCGCACCTTGTACGGGCAATTGTTCGAGCAGTAGCGGGTGCCGATGCACCGGCTGTAGACCATGATGTTGAGCCCCTCTTCTCCGTGTACCGTGGCGTTGACCGGGCAGACGAGCTCGCAGGGGGCCTTTTCGCACTGGACGCAAGCGACGGGCTGATGGACGACGTCGGGCTCCTCGAGATCGCCGGAGAAGTAGCGGTCGATGCGAATCCAGTGCATCGAGCGGCCCCGGGGAACCTCGTCCTTACCCACGATGGGAATGTTGTTCTCGCTCTGGCAGGCCAGCACGCAGGCGCTGCAGCCGGTGCAGGTGTTGAGGTCGATGGCCATGCCCCACTGGTGGTCGCCCTGGTCGCGAGGCGGCGTCTGAATATCGGGCAGTTCTTCCTCCGGAGCGTGCTTGTCGTCAATCGAACGCGCGAGGAGATCCGCCAGGGTGAGTTCCCGGATCACCTCGCGGCCCTCCATCGTATAGTGCTCCTGGGTGGTCGCCAGGACCGCCTGCCGTCCCAGGGGGGTAATCTTCAGGCCGGTGACGACATCCGGCGCCTGGGAGGTGCGCAGGACGTAGGCGTTGGAGCCGACGTCCTGGCCGACGCGGCCACAGGCGCTTCTGCCGTAGCCGAGTGCCACTCCGACCGAGTAGTCGGCCTGGCCGGGAAGGACCATCGCCACGATCTCCAGGCTGCGGCCCCCCTGCTCCAGTCGCACCAGGTCGCCGTCGGTGACGCCCAGTTCGCGGGCCGTGGTCGGGCTCAGGAGGGCCGCGTTTCCCCAGGCCAGCTTGGTCATCACATTAGGCAGCTCCTGAAGCCAGCCGTTGTTGGCGAACCGGCCGTCGTCCACCTTGGCGTCCCGCTCCAGGACCAGCTCCAGGTTCGTGGCCGAAAGCAGCGCGGAGGACGGGCGATATGACGCCACGGCCCGCGCGACGGCATCCCAGTGCAGGGAGGGCTTCTCAACCGGGTACGCCCCGGCGTGGGTCCCCTCGTGGACGTAGGTTCCCTCGTGGAGGAACTTGCGCCACTCGGCCTCGAAGTTGGCCTCGGTCACGCCGCTTTCCTCGCGAAACGCACGGCGGGCGATCTCGTAAGCTGAAGCCGGCTCATACTTCGACAACCGCGCCAGCTCCTCGAGCATATTCCGGCCGTCGAAGAGAGGCGCGATCATGGGCTGGACCGCCAGGATGGCGCCATCGCCGGCACGGGCGTCGCCCCAGGCCTCCAGCGCGTGGGCCGCGGGGAGGTGCCAGGTGGCCAGCCTCGACGTCTCGTCGGCGTGCAAGCCCAGGCGGATCGTCGTGGGGACCCGCTGGAGCTTGTCGGCGAAGTCCAGGTCGACAGGCGCGGTGTAAACGGGGTTCGATCCCAGGATGAGCAACGTCTGAACTTGGTTCTGGTCAATGGCAGCGACCAGTTCTTGCAGAGTCGCCGAGGGAGGCCGCGCGGGGGGGTTCCGCAGCTCGATCGTCTTGCCCAGGTTGCCCAGGAACGCGTTGAGCGCGAAGACCAGGGCATGAACCTGAGCGGGCTGGCGGCGGCCGGCGATGACGATCCCCTTGCCCGCGTGGGCGCGGAGGTCGGCGGCGACCTCGCGAATCCACCGGGGGTCGAACTTGAGCGCCGGCCGGAACGAGGCCAGGGCCTGGCGCAGGGTGGCCTGTGGACTTCCCGGCGCCGGGACCACCTTTTCGCCCAACAACAGCTCGCGAGCCAGGGCCAGGGTGAATTCGGGCACGTGTGATGAAGGCAAGCGGAGGCGATGATCGGCCATCCCTCCCGTGATCGAGAGCTGGCTCTCGACCACGTAGAGCCGACTCATTCTCGGGACCTTGCCTTCCTTGAGGCGGCCCTGGGCAAAGCCCCGATGATGCCGCGTTCCGTCCTCTTCGAGGCCGAGGAAATCGGAGTCGAGGGAGACGATGATCTCCGCGCGGTCGAACTCATATCGAGGAACAAACGGTCCGCCGAAGGCGATCGAGGCGCCATCATGCCTGCCCGTCCAGCCGACGGCATCGTGGACGTGCCAGCGGGATTCGGGCAGAACCGACTGGAAATGATGGCGCAGCAGGTCCAGGGAGGGGCTGCTCAAATCCTCGGCGAGGATCCGCAGCCCTTTTCCCTTACGCTGGCGGATCGCGGCGTAGTGCTTCGACGCGAAGGCATCGTAGTCTTGCCAGGAGGCCGGCTGACCCTTCTGGAGCACGGGCCCGCCGCGATCGGGATCGTAGAGGTCCAGCACGCACGCCTGAGCCAGCGCGCCGGAAGAGCCGCCGCTGTCGGGATGTCTCGGGTTTCCCTCGATCTTGGTCGGCCGCCCTTCGTGAGTCTCCACCAGCACGGGGAAGGACGCGCCGCGGAGAGGAATGGCCGTCGCGTAGAAGTCGGGAAGGCCGGGTACGATCTCGAGCGGAGGCTTGGAGTAGGGGAGGGCCTTCATCTCGGGTCGCCGACAGCCTGCCAGACCCGCCAGCCCAAGCGACGCCGCCATCAACTGGAGAAATTGTCGGCGATCGACAACGCCCGACAAGAGCTCCCTCATCGACTGCGGGAACCGCCGCTCGACCCAGTCGCGAAACCGCGGGCTGTCCGCAAGCTGATCGAGGCTGCGCCAGTACGCCTTGCCGGACTGCGCAGGGACTGGTTCGATCATCGGGCTCTGCTCCTCATTCATCTGTGACATCCGACGCACTGCTCCGGGGCATGAATCTTGGACTGGTCCTTGAGGTCAACGCCGAGCTCTTGCTGGTTTCTCCCCTCCGAGGGCCGCCAGTTGAGGTTGGTGACCTCGGCCAACGGCCGGAGCTGAGTCTCCGGATGCCGGTGACAATCGAGGCACCAGCCCATGCTCAGAGACTTGGCGTGAATCACGACCGGCATCTCGTTGATCCGCCCATGGCAGCTCACGCATCCCACCCCGCGCCTCACGTGGGCGGAATGATTGAAAAAGACGTAGTCGGGCGTCTTGTGCACCCTGACCCAGGGAATCGGCTTGCCGGTCTCGAAGCTCGCCTTGACCAGTGCGAGCTTGGGGCTGTCTGCCTTGATCGCCGAGTGGCAGTTCATGCAGGTCTGGGTGGGAGGAATCTTGGCAACTGGCGACTCCTCGACCCCCGTATGACAGTAGAGACAGGACAGTCCGAGCTGACCGACATGCTGCGCATGGGAGAACGGAACCGGTTGGGGCGGAGAATAACCCACGCGGGTGTAGTCTTGCGGGCCGTAATAATAGAGGCCAGCCAGAGCCAGAATGGCTGCAAGGAAGCAGCCAATCATGGTGCTCCGAAACCAGTAATCGAAGTTTCGCGTGAAGATGAGAGAGCGCGGCATTGACGTCGCCTTGCAGGAGGGAGATCGGGCCGCTTGGCGGCCTTGATGTGAGCTTGAGACTGCGTCCAGTAGTCGGAATTTCTGCGCTTTTGCGTCAGTCGTGACGCGCAATTACACTTGTGAACCGTCAAACAGTGAGGTTCGGTCGATGGACCCGGCCTTTCTGCCTCGAAGCAGAGAACTGCCACCTGGATAAAACCGACAGCAGTATCGGCAAGTCAAGGCGACGCGTCCACCAATCTCGATTTCTTGCTGTATCGAGATTCGGTCGAACATGCCGATTCCTTGAGTTCGTCAGGAATTGCCCAGTTGCTCAACGGCTCTCAATTATCATTATCAGGAAAACGGTCAGCCGGCAAGTACCCTCTGGCAAGCTATGGACATTATTTATCTTTAATAATGGCATCTCGGTTCGTTCCGCGCAAAGCATAAGAGCGGATCAACTCTCCCATCGTGTCCGGCATAACTCCAAGTTTCATTTGCTTGACCATGTCGCGGAGATTAGATTTCGATCGCCCCTTTCCGAAAACATGGAGGACTGAAATGCAGACGACAATCGTGATGCTGATTGCCCTGAGCGGACTGGGTTGCCACCACAAGCCGTGCCATTCGGCCTGTTTTTCACCTTGCACCCCCTACCAGCTCCACGCGACTGAATACAGCACACTGGTTGAACCTTCTTGCTACAACCCGTGCCGCGGTTCCGGCCGCGTCGGCACGAGCTGCACGCGCGACGGCTGGGGGCCCTGGTCGGGTGGCTATGTCGGTTGCTACGCCGGCGGAGCAACCGGCTGCGGCTGCGACATGGAGAGGTTCGCGCGTCCTTGACGACAACCGTTCTCCTCCCCTGGTCTCTTCAGACCAGTTGCTGTTGCGCTGGAAAGGCCGGCTCGGCGCCTTGGAACGGCGCTCGTGGTCCGTGTCCCGCCCTGCCCGATTGCTCATGAGGCAAGCACGCCTCCTTGTATCAATGGTTGCTGATTTCACGCAGTGGTCGCGGCAACCCAGCTTGGGCGCTCGGGGATGCGTTCCAAGTCTGGTTCCTCGATGGAGGGCCCCTTTGTTATCCTGGCGTTTCAAGGCTTTGGTCTCGTCGCAATTTCGAGAGAACCAGCATGAAGCGTCCTGGAAGCAAGGCAGTGGCAGCGGAGCCTGACGCTCGGCAGGATAAGGCGCGTACGCGGCAGATCCGCCGGCAGCAACGTCGGGAGTCGGTCGAGTCGTTCGTGATCGTGATCGTGGCGTTTCTGGTCTGGAGCATCGAGGCCGAGGGGTTCGTGATTCCCACCGGCTCGATGGCGCCGGCGCTCATGGGCCGGCACAAGGAAATTGTCTGCCCCGAGTGCGGGAACGTCTACACGGTCAACGCCGACTGTGAGGTCGACTCCAGCGGCTCGGGAGCCAGCACGGGCGCTCGCGTCGTCTGGGGAACGTGCGAGAACTGCCGCTTCGAAACCCGCGTGGACGACGCGCCCAGCGTCTCGGGAGATCGCATCTACACGATGAAAAAGGGCCTCGCCCTGCCCTTCCTGCCGAGCTACGGCGAGGTGGGGCCCGGGCGCTGGGAGATCACGGTCTTCAAGCTGCCCGAAGATCCCGAGGTTCGCTACATCAAGCGCCAGGTTGGCTTGCCCGGCGAGACGATCCGGATTTCCCAGGGAGACCTCTGGCGGAGCCCGGCCGACGGTCGCGAGCTGTTCCAGCGGCTCCGCCGACCGATCGCCCATCAGCAGGCCATGCAGGTGCTGGTGTACGACGATACACACCGCGCGGCGTCGCTTCAGGGTGACGACCGCTGGCGGCGCTGGGCCCCCGTCGAACCGGGCTGGAATGAAACGAGTCCGGGCCTGTTCACCTGTTCTGACGGAGTCCCAGGCTGGAGTGAACTCCGCTACCGGCATATCGTCACCGACCCCGAGCAATGGCGGGCGATCAAGGCCGGCGATCCGCTTCCGGTTCCCCCGAGGCCGACCCTGATCACCGATTTCTGCTCGTACAACACGGACCTGACCGCGGAAGGCCAGCGTCATCCGCGAGCGGCCAGTCGCCCCTGGTTTCAACCTCACTGGGTTGGTGACCTCACGCTCTCTTGCCGGGTGAACGTGCGCCAGGCTGCCGGCCTGCTCCGGATCGACCTGATCAAGGCCGGGCTCGCCGGGCGCTGCGAGATTGATCTGACGACCGGCCGGGCGAGCCTTCACCACGACGACACAACGCTGGGAGAACCGGCGGATACGCGGTTGAGTGTTCCCGGCGAGCACGCACTGGTCCTGGCCAACGTCGACGATCGGCTGACTCTGCTGGTCGACGGCACCCTTCCCTTCGGCGAGGGACGGACATACGAGACGCTTGCCGGGGCGGGGTTGTCTGGGCCGACAGCCGAAGATCTCGAGCCTGTCCGTATCTCGACCAAGGGGGCCGATCTGGCGGTCACGGGGCTGGTTTTGAAGCGCGACGTCTATTACACGCTTTCCCCGGGTGATCCGGACTACCCGGGCCTCGACGGAATTTACCGGTCCAGTCCTCACGCCCTGTTTGGCTTGCTTGCCGATCCGGATCGGTATGCCGCGCTTGGTCCGCCGCCGTCGCATGACTATCCTCTGACCGAAGGGCACTACATGATGCTGGGGGACAACAGCCCCTGGAGTCGGGACGGCCGGGCCTGGGGCAGGGAAGACCAGCTCGATCCCGATTTCCCCGGTCGCGGATGGGACGCCTCGGGGCGGGAAAGCTGGGAAGTCCCCGAGTCGCTGATCATCGGCAAGGCGTTCTGCGTCTACTGGCCGCACCTCAAGCCCGTCTGGCCCATGTTGCGCCTGGGGGATTATCGCTTTCCGGTCCGCCCTTACGTTGAGCGGATCAGGTGGATTCGCTAGGGTCGTCCGTCCTCAGGTTTCTGGACATTTGTACGGCTGGAAACCAAGGCGGTTCGGGGAAGTCTTGACTCGCCCGAAGATCGTCATAGACTTTCTCTTACGTATTCTCGTCCCGGCGACGGAGTGGTGTGACCGAGGCGAGCGATCTCTTTCTTGGCGAGCTGTTTGAACCTTCGGCGCGGGCGGTGCGTAGCATGGTTAAGGCCATTGGGTCCGATTCGGCTCACGATCTCTCTCCGGTCACGGACGAGGGCCTCATGAGCCGCTATCGGGACGACGGCCGGGAAGCTGTCTTCACCGAACTTGTCCATCGGTACGAACGTGAGCTTTTCCGCTACCTGGCGCGCTATCTCGGAGACTCCACGCTCGCGGAAGATGTGTTTCAGAACACGTTTCTCCAGGTGCACATGAAGCGTGGCTTGTACGAGGACGGCCGTCCGTTTCGACCATGGCTCTATGCCATCGCGACTCATCAGGCCGTTGACGCGTTGCGGAAGGCGGGAAGGCATCCGACAATCAGCCTGGACCAGAGAGTAACGCCCACCCAGCGCGAGTCGGAGGCGGGGTCGCTGCTTGACCTTCTGGTCACCGACGGCGTTGGGCCTCTGGACGAGTTACAAGAGCAAGAACGTCAGCAGTGGGTGCGGGAGAGTGTCGAGCGTCTGCCCGACGTGCTCCGGCAGACTTTGATTCTTGCGTATCACCAAGATTTGAAATACCGCGAGATTGCCGATATTCTCAAGATCCCTGTCGGCACGGTGAAGTCTCGGCTCCACGCCGCGCTCGCCAAGCTGCAGGAGATGGCGCGAGCCGCCAATCGGGACGGGAAAGAATGACGCCATGAACGCTGACTTGATGATCGACTACGTGCTGGGCCGTCTGGACGGTTCCGACCGGGACCGGGTGGCGGAAGCCATCAGCAGCGACCCCGAGCTGACTGCCCGGGCGGAGCGCCTGGGGCAGGTGCTCAATCTTCTGCTGGACGACGGCGAGACCTATGAGCCTTCGCCCGATCTGACTCGTCGGACCCTCGCGCTGGTCGCCGCGTCACGATCGCGCCCTCGGACGTTCTTCGATTACGCTCCCGTCCGGGTGCCGTTCCACTGGGCAGACCTGGCCGTGGCCGCCAGCATCTTCATTGCCGGCCTGCTCACCTTGATTCCCGCGGTCGAGCGATCGCGCGAACGCATGAGTCAGGCGGGATGCACGTTCAATCTCCAGCAACTGGGCCACAGCCTGGCGCAGTATGCGTCAATCCATCCGTCCTATCCGTACCCGCCCGATCATCTGCCCGATGCCCACGCGGGTACGTTCCCGGTCTTCCTCCACGACGCGGGAGTGCTCCAGGATCTGTCGATCCTTGACTGTCCCTACAACGGTCCCCACACTCGCCGCCAGCGCGAACTACCCAGCTTCGCCGAACTGGAGCGGCTCCGGACGACCGAGCCGACGGTCTATCGCCAGCTCATCGACTGGGACTATGCGTTCAATGTCGGGTATCGTCACCGTTCCGGTTCAGTGGGGCCTCTCGAATCGAGCTTGCCTCTGGCCGTCCCGGTGGTCGCCGATCAGCCAGCCCACGAGAATTACCAGAGAATTCTTGCCGGCAACAGCCCCAATCACGCGGGGCGCGGTCAGAATGCGCTGTTCAGCGACGGCAGCGTCCGCTGGCTCCCCACCCGCCGGGTCAGCCCCATCGATCTGGATCTGTTCCTCAATAATCAGCTCCAACCGGAGCCCGGCCTCAACGAGGGGGACTCGGTCCTCCTGCCCAGCCTGATCCCGTTCCACGGGACGAATCCCCATTAATTCCGTCGAGCTCGCGGCTCCGTGAGCATGTGAAAGAAGTAAAACGGAATTCATTCCGTTCGACATTTCGAACAGGACGACGAAGCCGCGAGCACTATCGCGCATCATGTGGTCGCGAAACCGTGCTGCTTGCGGTGCGCGACTCCGTCGAACATCTGGGTTGACTTGAACAACTCGTAGCGGCCGTCGCCGGCCACCGCCTTGTATTTCGCCTCGACGGCCGTCATCTCCTCCCGGCTCATCGGCCGGAACTCGCGAGCGATCTTCAGGTTCTGGTCAAGGACCTTTTCCGAGTCAATCCCGCTGACCAGCGTGGCGATGGGCAGCGAGAACACGTACCGCAGCGCATCCTCAACGGGGACGCCGGCCTGGGTGACGATGTTGCCCCGGCCCCCCAGGCTCTTCATGCCGATGGGTGCGATGCCTCGCTTGTTGAGCATGGGCAAAACATGGTGCTGGAAGCTTCTGAAGTGGCTGTCCAGTACATTCAGGGGCATCTGCACGCTGACCCATTCGTACGGTTTGGCCAGCATCTTGAGATGAATCTCGGGGTGCTTGTGGCCGGTGAAGCCGAGATGGCGGACCTTTCCCTGCTCCTTGGCCTTGAGGGCGTACTCCAGGGCCCCTCCGGCCGCGAAGATCCATTCCGGGTCGTTGTCGTAGTTGATCTCGTGAAACTGCCAGAGATCGAGATGGTCGGTCCGCAACCGGCGCAGGCTGTCCTCGAGGTTGGACTGGGCCTCCTGGGCCGTGCGGCCGCAGCACTTGGTCATCAGGAAGACCTTGTCACGCCGGCCGCCCTGCGAGATCGCCTTGCCCATGCGATCTTCGGCCTTGCCGTTCATGTAATCCCAGGCGTTGTCCAGGAAGGTGATTCCCTCGTCAATCGCTCGCTGGACGAGGGCGATGGCGGCTTTTTCTGGCTCCGGCACCGCGGCATGAAAGCCGCCCAGGCCGATCATGGTCACCTTCTCACCGGTCCGTCCCAGCGGCCGCAGGGGAATACCCCCGGAGCTCTTCTCCTGAGCAGCCTCTGCCGCTGGGAGCATGGCGGCCATGCTCAAGCCGGCCGCGCCAGCCTGAAGAAAAGTGCGACGATTGAGGTTCGCGTTGGGTTCGGTCATGGATTTTGCCTCCAGAGGGCCAGGGACAATTTGGTTCCCAGATGATACTCTTGACAATGGAGTGTGTCGATTGACCGACGGGGGCTGAGACGGCTCGGGCAGGGAGTGGACTGGCGTGACAAGGACTCGTGACACATGGAGCCCCTTCCCGATGAGGCCTTGGTCGTCCGCGGTGGTCGAAATCTACCCGAGAATCTCGTGCAGGCATCCGGGGCCTCGAGTGACGCGGAGGGAAGACTGAGCGCGGTGTCCGTGAACAGTGCCCCAGGTCTGACACTGAAGGAACTCACCGAGCCGAATATGTAAACAGGATCCCCGGGAATTCCTCACAACAGGGTGGGAGTGGCAACGGTTGGCGCCGTACGGACTGCGGGCGGCGACGTCGAGCCGTCTCCAACCCGTGCCAATCCTCACCACGCGACTCTCCAGGGTCTGACTCCAAAGCAGGCCAGCGGACTTTCCCGGCCCACGGTGAAGCACCCAAGTCGAGCGGACAATTGAATCGGAGCGAGCCGATGCAACGACCCAGGATCTATGCCGACTTCCAGAACCTGGATGGTTTCAACCGATTGCGCCTGACTTCCGCGGGAACTCTCCAAGACCTGGCTCGTGAACGGATCGAACTGCGGGAAGGACTTGTCCTCACGTTCTGGACCGATGACGAGGATGACGAAGGCCAGGCTGATCAACTGACATCGAAGGGTATCGTCCAGTTTAACGAGAAGGAAAACTGCTGGGTCGCGGCGATCAACTGGTCCGCTCTCAGACCGAGCGGCGGACTCGAAAGCCAGGAACCTGTTCTTCAGAAGCCGTCGCGGAGACAACGTCCATGAACATTCGATCTTTGTTTCGTCATGCAGGTACCTTTTGCCTGATCCTTTGTTTCATCATGAAGGTCTGCACATCAGCCGCCGGGGCTGGACCTGCTGATCACCGCTTCCCCGCCGATCAAGGCTGGAAGCCTCTGTTCAACGGCAAGAATCTCGACGGCTGGAAGTTTCGCAATCCCGCCGCCCGCAAGGTCTGGGTCGTCTGCGATCAGGTGCGCCTTGACCCGGCAAACCCCGCGCGGCTCCTGCCGGTCGGCTCCGGAGGAACCCCCTCGGCAGTCCTGCTTTGCGGCGACGACGGCCGGGGTTCGGATATATTGACGACGGAGAACTTTGGCGACTATCAGCTTCATCTCGAGTTCACCGTTCCCAAAGGGTCCAATTCCGGGGTCTATAACCGGGGGCTCTTCGAGATCCAGGTCTTTGACAGCTTTGGTGTGCCTCAGCTCGCTTGCCACGACTGCGGCGCACTCTACGAGCGAGCCGTTCCCGCCGTCAACCTGTCTCGCCCGCCTGGAGAGTGGCAAAGCTATGATATCACGATGAAGGGGAAGAAGATCTCGCTCCTCTGGAACGGCAAGTCCGTGTATCGAGACATGGACGTGCGCTACGGCGAGACCGACCAGGCCGCGTTCGAGCGGCTGAACCAGGAAAACGCCGGCAAGCCCGAGGCGCTTCGCGTCAAGCTCCGCCACGAGAACGGCAAGTACGTGGGTTACTTCGGCGAAGGAGGAACGCGGTCCAGCCTGGATGGTCCCGATCGGCCTGGCCCGATCCTGCTGCAAGGAGACCACGGCCCGGTGGCCTATCGCGAGCTCTACATCCGGCCGCTGCGTAACGGATCGCCCTGAGGAGCCTTCGTCCTTTGACCAGTGACCCCTCGCGGATCAAGGAGCTTGACCGATTCCGCAACCGACTCTCCGAGGTCGTGGCGGCGGAGACCCATTTGTTCTACATATGGCGGAATCTCCATGCCCCCGGAGCCCGCTCATGCCCAAGCCATTGAAATCGCTCTTCGACGTGTCGTACCCCAACATCACCTTGTGGGTGCAGGGCTACGGGACCGTGGAGTTCGGCTACGATCCCCAGACAGGCAGCTTCATACGGGCAATGGATGAGGGCGGGATGGTCTGGAGCGGGAATAGGAGCTACAAGACCCTCGACGATGCTCTTCAGGACTTGGAGAAAGGGCTCGGAAAGGCACTCCTAGACTTGGGACTTGGTGTCCAGCCTTCTGCCCCGAGCAGACAGTCAGCACGGCGATCCACATCGAAGCAGAATCAAGGCAAGAGGCAGAAGACTCCATCTGAACCCGCTCTCCCCAAGCAGGTGCAAAAGTTGGAGGAGATCGTCGAAGCAATCCGGGGCAAAGAGATTGTCCAGGTCACCCGACTCACAGTCGTCAAGAAACTCTGTGAAAACCAAAAGGCGGCAGGTGCATTTGCCATGTTCCTTGCCCAGAAGGCTCTGGGCAGGCTTCGTGAAAAGCGGAGCAACGAGCGGTATGTTGAATTGGCAGATCGGGCGATCAAAAAAATAACATCCTTTCTGGGCGACCCAACTGATGTCCGCAGACAGCAACTTCGGTCTCTGCTCCTGGAGATCCAGGCTGAGCAGAACGAGTACGCGTCCATCAAGTGGAGTGCTGCGCGGAACATCAAGAGTTGGGACTTGTTGATTGTGGAGAACGCCCTGGGGTCCATCCTGAATCGGGATGAAGCGCCGATTTGGCTGTATCAAGCCGCAAGGGATTATGTGGGTAGCACGATGGAGTTCGAGCAGGAATCGATCCCTCAGCTTGAAGAGATTGTCAGGTTTTGGCAAGAGCATTTCTCGATCAAAGCGTGAGAAAGGTACCCGTTCACGAGGCGGCGTAGGTGGGATTTGGGGACTTCGATGGCTGGTCACTTTGCTGGCAGCGGGGACGGGACCTGCTGGCCGCGCGGGTGCGCCTCGAAGCACGAGCAGAGATAGTCCAACACACCGCGTTGCTGCTGTCGGCAGGTGGCTGCCACCGTCAGCATTCGCTCCACGAACCGGCTGCCATGGGCACTGTCCGTTCCACCACTTGATCCGCCGCCAGATCACCGCGTGACGCGGCGCGCGTTCGGAAGCGTTGTTGGTCGGCTCAACACCCTCGTGATGCGCGAAGGTCCACAGGGCCTCCTCGACCTAGGGATGGGAGGCTGAGGTATCATGCTAACGATACTACGAATTCACTGTACAAAAGGTTCAACCCGTGAACGGGTACCATTTTTCTTACATGATCCCAGTCTTTTGCCGCAAGAGTTGATCTTCAGGTCTTCAGGGCCTCCGTCCAATCGCCCGAATCAGTTGGAACTGGGCGCGGTTGTAGTCCAGAACCGAATCGAGGTAGTCCAGCCGCGCCTGGGCCAATGCCTGAATTGGCTGAAGCACCTCAATCGGGCGTGTGGCGCGAGGTAGCTCGGCCCCCTGGCGGATGTTGAGGAAATTGAGCTTGAGGGAATCCAGGGCCTCGACGAGGGTCCTGCGGGAGTCCTCGATCTGACGGAGCGCCGCTTGGCGGGTTGCATTCGCGGCGACCACGTCCTCGGCGACCCGCGTCTGCATCCGGACCAGCTTCAGCCTGGCGGTCTGGTGCTGGGCCGCCCTTTGGCGCATGATGGCGAGATCGGTGAAGCCGAGGCTTTGCAGTTCCCAGAAGAGGCTGGCCAGGGCATCGCCTCGGGGGCCGAAGTTGCCGAAGAACGCGTTCTGCCCACCCCCAAGGCCACCCCCTCCGTAGGTGACGGCGACGCTGGGCACGAACGGGCGGAGCTTCGCTTGCTTCCACCGCACCAGCGCGGCGTCGACCAGCTCTTGCGCGTTGGCGAGTTCCGGGCGGTGCTTCAGACCCTGGACAACCAGGTCTTCAAGAGGTACGTCGTCAGGGATCAGGCGAATGATGCACTCGGCCGGTTCGGCCGGGGCGAACACGATCCGGGGATTGAGGACCAGGAGTCGCGCGAGCTTGGCCGAGGCGACGAGCATCTGGCCACTGGCGAGGTGGATCTCCTTCTGCCGGTGCCTCAACTCCGTCTTGGCGCGGCTATGGTCGGCTTCCAGACCTTGACCGAGTCGGGCATAAGCGCCGGTGATCTGGGCGAGGCCCGCCGCATTGGCCGCAGCCTCCCGTGCGATGGCGAGCCGGCCGGTCGCGGCCTGGAGGTCGAAATAGGCTTCAGCCACTTGAAGCATCGCATCGTTGATCGCGGTCCGGACTCCGGCCTGGTTCGCCTGCAAAACGCGTCTCGCCGCCATCGGTTCGAAGATCGCGTCGGAGATCCGCAGGACCGAGCTAAAGCCGTTCATCGAGGGAATGCCGGTACCTGGCGGCGGCCCCGGGAATGTGTTGGCCAGCGCCGTCTCGCCGCCCAGGAACAGGGCGCTACGGCTGATCGTCTGAACCTGACCGCCAACCGTCTGGATCTGACCATCCGACCGGTACCAGGTCGGGCCGAAGAAAAGCGACGGCAACCACAACGCACGGGCCTGACTCAACTCAGCCGTGGCCTCGAGGACGCGCTGGCGTGCGATGGCGATATCCAGGCTGCCCACGCCGGCCAGTTTGAACGCATTGGCCAGGTCGATGGGCTCGACCACCTGGCCCGGGATCAGGGCTGTGTCGATCGGCAAGTGGGGTGGCGGCGGCGGAGTGGAGGCCCGGCTGTCCGGACTGGCGGTTGTGCCGGCTGTCCCCGCCCCGGGAAGCGGGACCACCGACGGGACTGCTGGGGCGGCCATTTGGTCTGACTGGGTGGAGTGCGCCGCCTCGGCCACCGTCCTGGTGCGTCGCACCACCGGATCGTTCAGGCCGAAGTGCCGCGGAGGAGGAATCGCGGGACGGGAGCTCACCGGTTCAGGAACGGCCGCGGAAGATTGGCCCCAGACCGGACCGGTCATCAGCCCCACGGTCATCGCCATCATCGGCATTGCCGCTGCCGGCCAGAGGATCCCCAGCCGGGCGACAATTGAACTCCGTCCCATACCAAGGACCCCCTCCTGACCGCCAAAGAGGGGAAACACGTCCCCCAGCCCGGCTAGTGCTCATAATCCATTTCGACCGCACGGCCTCCCGCCTGTACCCTAGTTCGATAAGCTATTCCTTACGATTCTCCAACTGGTTCACCGGCAACATATTGTGAAGATTTCGTGAATTTCTGTATCATGCAGAACTCGGGCCCGGCTGGACAGAAAGAACAACCAGCCGAGAATTTCGGGTTGGCGACTTCTGAAAGGAACCCGCCGCTCTCGGCGCATCTGGATCTCCGAACATCCGTCTACTCATCCATGGGAGGCTGATGAAATTGTCACGGGGAAAACGGCCGACACGCATGGTTTTGTCATGGCGGCGGCTCATCGGAATTGCACTGGGGTTGATCGTGGGCGGCGGCGTCTTGTGGGGCACGCGCCGTGGAGCGCACTCGAAGGAGACTGGATCGACTTCGCCCGAAAAGGTCCATGAGCAGCACGTCCCGAGCGTCGAGGTGATCCGGCCCCGGCAAGGGGGCATTCCGCGGACGATCCAGCAGCCGGCATCCATTTACTCATTCGAGACGGTTGACCTGTACGCGATGGTTTCCGGCTATCTCAAGACACAAGAAGTCGACATCGGGTCTCGAGTCAAGAAGGGCCAGGTCCTTGCCGAGATCAACGTGCCACGGGATGCGAAAGCGGTTGAGGAGGCCGTCTCGCTCGTGGAGCAGGCTCGGACGCGGATCGTCCAGGCCGAAGCGCAGGTCAAGATGGCCGAGGCGCAGCGTGACGCGGCGGCGGCGGCGGCCAAGGTTGCCGAGTCGGAAAGAGAGCGGCTGGTGGCCCGCCGGAACCTCGCGGAGAAACAGGTTGCCCGGATCAATGGCCTGGTTGCGGAGCGGGCGACCACATCCCGGGTCGCCGATGAACAACGCAGCGACCTCGATGCGGCCCTCGCCGCGGAGCGGACCGGCACTGCCGAGATCCAGAGTGCCAAGGCCAAGCTCGTGGCCGCCGTGGCCGCCGTTGAGCAGGCCAAGGCCGACGCGATGGAATCGCGGGCGAATCTGGCTGTGGCCGAGGCACGCCGGGACCGGTTGAAGGTAAACCTCGATTACGCCAAGATCGTCGCTCCTTTCGATGGGGTCGTCACCCAGCGGTCCTTCCATCCGGGAGCTCTCATCCGCTCCGCCACCGAGGCTGTTCAGCAGCCTCTGTTGACCGTGAAGCGTATCGATCTGATGCGCGTCGTCGTGCTCGTCCCCGACCGCGATGTCGTCCTGACCAAGGTGGGTGATTCCGTCGTCGTCAGTGTGGATGCGCTCGGAGGCCGATCGTTCAAGGGAGTCCTCGCCCGGGTCGCCCGGGCGGAGGATGCCGAGCGCATGATGCGCGTCGAGATCGACTTGCCCAACCCGGAAAATGTCCTCTGCGACGGAATGTACGGCAAGGCGATCATCAACCTCGAACGGAACCCCAGCAGCCTTGTACTGCCGGCCACCTGTGTCGTCGAACACAGTGGACGCGCCGGCGGCGTGGTGTTTGTCGTTCGCGCTGGAAGAGCGCGCCGTACCGCGGTGCAACTTGGAGGCGACAACGGTTCCGAGGTCGAGATCCTCTCCGGCCTCAGGCCGGATGACACCGTCGTGCGCCCCGCCGGCACACCTCTGGAAGACGGTATGCGCGTGGTCGCGACCCATTGATCGGATGGTGTTGGGGCCGGATTTCGTGCCGTCGCATTGTCAGCTCAGGAGTATCGGAAGGAACAGCTTGACCGATGAACGGCCTGATTCATGCTTCTCTGAAGAACCCGATTGCCGTGACGGTGATGGTGCTGGCTCTGGTGGTGCTCGGCGTCTTGTCGGCGTACAGGATTCCGGTCGACATCCTGCCGGTGTTCAAGAGCCCGGCGGTGCAGGCCCTGGTGTTCTACAGCGGGATGCCGGCGGCCAGCATCGAGAAAAACATCACGGCGCGGTTGGAGCGGGGCGTGGGCCAGGCCTCGGGGGGGCGCCGGATCGAGTCGCGGTCGATCGTCGGCATCAGCATCGTCCGCAATCAGTTCCACAGCAATGTCGACCGCAGCGGTGCACTGACCGAGGTGAGTTCGTATGCCGGCTGGGAATACCCCACGATGCCGCCAGGCACCCTGCCGCCCGTTGTCCTCCCTTACGACCCAACCAGCGCGACGCCAGTCTGTCTGGTCGCCCTCGACAGCCAGGTGCACGGCGAGGCGACTCTCTTCGACGTCGGGCGGTATGAGGTCCGGCCGCAGATCATGTCGCAGCCAGGCGCTCTGACGCCTCTGGTCTATGGTGGCAAGGTCCGTGCGATCATGGTCTATCTCGATCGCATCAAGCTCCAGGCCCGCCACCTCTCGCCAATGGATGTGTTGCGAGCCGTCGATGAGTACAACGTCTTCCTCCCCACCGGCAGCGCCAAGTTTGGCGAGACCGATTATGCCATCGACAGCAACTCGATGGTCGACGTCGTCGGACGGATGGAGGAGATCCCCCTGCGCAACGAGCCGGGCAATGCGACGTTCCTTCGCGACGTGGCGACCCCCCAGGACGCCAATTTCATTCAAACCAACGTCGTTCGTGTCAACGGCAAGCGCCAGGTCTACATCCCCGTCTTCCGCCAGCTCGGCTCCAGCACGCTCCAGGTGGTCGATACGCTCAAAGGCGC
>JBMFUH010000028.1:0-18380 GCA_049966735.1 Isosphaeraceae bacterium | reverse complement strand
TGCCATCTCGGCGATGTCAGGCTTCTATCCGGCCGCCAGCGTCCGCTGGATCAGCTCGGCATCACTCAGGTCGCCCAGCCGACCCTCACCGAAGAGGGCCCGGGCCGGATGACTCCCGACGATCGACACGCTTGCTCGCACGATCCACGCTCCTCGAGACGATCTCGCATTGTCTCTAGAGTCATGTCGTGGGACCGGCTGATTGTTCCCAATTTCTTCCGGTGTGGGACAAGATTCCAGATTCCGGATGGCAGCTTCCAGATCACAAATGCCAGATGGCAAATGCAGGATGGCAGATTCCAGATCACAACTGGCAACTGGCAACTGCCGGATGGTAGATGGCACAAGAATGACAAAATTGGAATCTTGTCCCACGGCGGACAGCTCACACGTCACAGAGTGTCACGGCCTGACGCAGGCCTTCCAGCGGGTCGCGGGTGGGGATGAACTCGATGCCCACGTGGCCGTCGTAGCCGATGTCCAGCAGGGCCTTCATGATCGGTGGATAATAGATCTCCTGGTTCTCGTCCAGCTCGCCTCGCCCGGGAACGCCCGCGGTGTGGACGTGGCCGATGTACTCCTTGAACTGGTGCAGGCGGGTGATGATGTCGCCGTCCATGATCTGGACATGGTAGATGTCAAAAAGGAGCTTGAGGTTGGGCGATCCAACCCGCTTGATGATGTCGATGCAGTAGTCGGTGTGGTCTCCCTGGTAGCCGGGATGGCCCTTCATCGGGTGAGTGCTCACGCGGGAGTTGAGCATCTCCAGGCAGAGCGTGATCCCCTTCTTCTCGGCGTGGCCGACGATCTGCTTGTAGCCCTTCACGCAGTTGTCCGCGCCCACGTCGTCGGGAATGTCTTCCTTGTAGCCAGTGAAGCAGATCACCTTCTTGTAGCCATACTCGGCGCAGGCGTCGATGGCCTCGCGAGTGGCCTTGATCACGCGTTCCCAGTACTTGGGATTGTTGAACCCTTTGACGAACGGCGCGTCGGGGCTCATGTCGATCTGGCCGATCGCGTTGGTCATGCCCGCCTCCTTGAGCGCGGGGAAGTACTTGACCGGCAAGAGCTCGATGCTGCCCAGTCCCAGGCTCTTGGCCACCTTGATGTACTCGTCGATGGGCCAGTATTTCTCGAAGCACCAGTGGACGATCGACTGCTTGATTCGGCCGTTCTTGACCGCGGGCCCCATTTCCGCCGCTGCCTCGGCCTGCGCCCCGGTACCCAGACCGGACATGCCCAGAATCGCCGCACTCGCGGTTCCCTTGAGCAGACTTCGGCGATCGGTTGCCTCGCCCCGCTCGGCGCCTTCGTTCTCCCGGCTCATCCGTTGCTCCTTCATCGTTCAAGAAGACCCGTCAATTCACCCATTCTTCCGATCACCATACGCCAGACCGCCGTCGAATGCGAGCGGCAACCGGTTCGATCGTCAACACCCGGCGCGGGGCGGCACGCGGTTGCCCATCGCGCCCAGCGTCTCGTATAGTACGGAGCGAGCAGGCAGAAATCACTCCCGCCACGGCTTCTTCTTGTGCGAGGCTCTCATGCGCTGGATCGGCAAGCTGGCAATCGCCGCGCTACTTGTGTTGATGTTGATGGATGTGCCAGGTGCTTTTGCCGCCGATCCGCCGGGCTTGATCTACGACACCGACATCTGCGGCGACTGCGACGACGTCCTGGCGCTGGGGATGATCCACGCCCTCCAGTCGCGAGGCGCCTGCCGGCTGTTGGCTGTGACGGTGAGCGTGGACAACGACCTGGCCGCGCCGTTCGTCGATGCGGTCAATACGTTTTACGGCCGCGGCGACGTGCCGATCGGCGTGGTCGGCAAAGGGGGCGTGGTCGAGAAGAGCAGGTATCTGGGACTGGTCAACGAGAAGGACAAGGACGGGCGCTATCGCTATCCGCATTCGTTGCTCTCGGGCAAGGACGCCCCGCCGGCCACGCGGGTCTTGCGCAAGGTTCTGGCTGCTCAGCCGGACCATTCGGTGGTGATCGCCCAGGTCGGCTTCTCCACGAACCTGGCTCGCTTGCTCAACTCAGGACCGGACGAATGCTCGAAGCTGACCGGCGTCGAGCTGGTGAAGCGCAAGGTCAAGCTGCTTTCGGTCATGGCGGGGGCGTTCACGTCCATCGACGGCAAGGCGAGGTTCGATGAGTACAACATCGTGCGCGACATGCCGAGCTGCCAGAAGCTGGTCGAGCGTTGGCCGACGCCGCTTGTGTTCAGCGGATTCGAGATCGGTATCGCCCTGACTTACCCATCCGTCAGCATCCTGCGCGATTACGGCTACGTGGAGCATCATCCGCTGGCCGAGGCGTACATCCGCTACATCCCGCCGCCGCACAACCGGCCAACCTGGGACCTGACGGCCGTGCTCTACGCCGTGATGGGCGACCGGGGATACTTCGATGTCTCCCCGCGCGGGAAGGTCACGGTCGCGGCCGATGCGTCATGTCGCTTCGAGGAGTCGGCGGCCGGCCTGCATTCGTACCTGATTCTCCGGCCGGAACAGAAGCCGCGGGTGCTCGAGGCCCTGGTCCAGCTTTCCAGCCAGCCACCACGATGTTGCGAGCCAGGGCGGTAAGCACCCGGCCAGGGGTTACTTGTAGGGCCCGCTGTGCGAACCGATAGCCTGCCGATGCCCCCGGTCAGCACAGCGGGCCCTACGGATTTGCTGCCTCCAGGAGCTTGTCGATCTCCTTGCGTTTGGGAGCCGAGGGCTGCGCTCCCATCCTGGTCACCGAGATAGCGGCCGCGGCGTTCGCGAAGCGGACGGCCTGTTCCAGAGGCTGCTCTTCGGCGAGCGCCACGGCCAGAGCGCCGTTGAAGACGTCGCCGGCCGCGGTCGTGTCGACCGCCTGCATCGGAAAACCCTCGATCAGGGACCGCGATTGAGCGTTGGCGACGAATGCCCCGCGCGATCCCAGGGTGATGATCACCGTTTGCACGCCGCGGGCGAGCAAGGCAAGGGCGGCTCGCCCGGCGGACGAGTCGTCCTCGACCTTGATGCCGGTCAGCAGTTCGGCTTCGGTCTCGTTGGGCGTCAAGATCGTGACGTTGCGGAGCAGCTCGTCCGGCAAAGCCCGCGCGGGGGCGGGGTTGAGGATGACGGGCACACCAGCCTGGGCGGCGATCTCGGCCGCGGCTTGCATCGTGGCCAGCGGGGTCTCGAGCTGCAGCACGACCGCGGCGGCCGAGGCGATGAGCCTGCGCGCCTTCCGCACGTGGGCCGCTGAGAGACAGTTGTTGGCGCCCGAGGCGACGGCGATGCTGTTCTCGCCGTCCTTGGCAACGAAGATGAGCGCCACGCCCGACGGCGCCGACTTGTCGCGGCCGACGTGCTCGACGTCGATCTTGTCCTTGAGAAAACCGTCAATGGCCTGATCGCCGAACATGTCGCGGCCGACCCGGGCGATGAAACTGACGCGTCCCCCGGCGCGGGCCGCGGCGACCGCCTGATTGGCCCCCTTGCCCCCCGGCGCGGTCACGAACTCGCCGCCCAGAATGGTCTCCCCGGGCCGCGGGATACGGTCCAGCTTGATGATCATGTCGGTGTTCGAGCTGCCGACGACGACGATCGGTTTCTTTGCCATGAATCAACCTTGATCAACACGGTTTTATGAGAGTTTGGAAGCGATCAGGATGCCCAGTCCCAGCAGGTAGAAACCAAACATTGCCGCGAGGAGCTTGTTCGTGCCCGCCGGGGCGTTCTGGAATTCCTTCCAGATGAAGACGCCCCAGAACGCTCCCACCATGGTCGCCCCCTGGCCCAGCCCGTACGAGAGCGCGGGGCCGGCCGTGGTCGAGGCGATGATGCTGAAGCTCATGCCCAGGTTCCAGATCATGCCGCCGAGGATGCCGATGGCGTGGAGTCGGAGATTTCCTTTCGTGAAATAGTCCCCGAGCGGCACCGCTTCGCCCGACAGCGGACGGATCATCATCAGCGTGTTCCAGAGGAAGTTGGACAGGAGCAGGCCGAGCGAGAAAAGCACGATGGCCGTGTAGGGACTGAGCTTGCCGGCTTCCAGCGCGTGCGAGGACGGGTCGATCGCTCCCATTGACGCGGCGACGAAGCTGTAGAACCAGCCCATCAGCAGCCCGGCCGCCACGGAGATGGCGATGCCCTTCATGGACGCCTTGCTGTCCTTGCCGGCCAGGCGCTTGTAAGCCAGCGCGTCGAGTACGATGGCCACCGTGATGCCGCCCACCCCCAAGGCGAGCATGGGGACGTTGCCGGCGTGGGTTGCCAGGTACGTCGTGATCACGCCCAGCACGAGTGCCAGTCCGACGCCGATGGGGAAGGCCACGGCCAGACCCGCGATGTCGATCGCCGCCACCAGCAGGATGTTCCCCAGGTTGAAGATGACGCCCCCCAGGAACGCCGAGCCCAGCCACTTGCCCTCGGCCTGATCCAAGTCGGCGAGGAACGACCGCCCGCCGCTGCCCATGCTGCCCATCGTGAAGGCCAGCACGAGCGCCAGCACGAGCACTCCGATGGCGTAGTCCCAGTAGAAGAGCTGAAACCGCCACTCCTTGCTGGCCAGCTTCTGGGTGTTGGCCCACGATCCCCAGCAGAGCATCGTGATGATGCACATCGTCACGGCCAGGCCATAAGACTCGACAATCAGCATCTTGTGTCCTTTCCCTCTGCTCGACTGGTCCATCGCGGGCAAGTCGCGGTACGCCGACCTCGAGAAACCTCGCTGGCGTGACGGCGTTACCGCGCGGCGGTCACGCTCGGTTGTGACTCTCAGGCCGCTGGTTTCTCAATGTGGATGATCGACGAGCCCACCAGCGGGAGCAAGAGGGTGGTGGTGATCCAGAGCGGGACGGAAGGACGAATGCTGATCAGAGGGCACAATCTCAGCCCGGCCCGTAGAGGTACGCGGTCAATTGCTGGTTCGATGCCTCGACGTGGTCGTACAGCGACTTGATAAGGTCGCCGACAGAGACCATGCCGACCACCACGCCGTCCTCAACCACGGGCAACTGTCCAACCTTGTTCTGAGACATCGTGCCCATGACCGCGTGCACGGCGTCGTCCGGGGCGCAGGTGATGGGACTGGGAGTCATGACTTCGCGGATACACTGGCGATGGAACTGCTCGGGATCGCGATGGTCCCCGTAAAGCACGTCGCGTTCGGTAAAGATCCCGATCAGATTCCCCGAGTCGTCCACGACCGGAAGGGAACCGATGTTGTGCTCGACGAACTCCCCGAGCGCCTCCTTGACGGTCGCCGCGGGGCCGATGGTGATGAGTCTGCACGCCTTCTGCTCGAGTACGCTGCGGATAAGCATCGCAAAGCCTCCTCGAAAAGGTTCCGCAAAAAGTGCTGATGTGAAGCCGCAATAACTCTCAGCTTGAGATACTTGGCCCGGATAAAAGGCTGTGAAGCGGCTATTCCCAGGCGCGACGCGTCCCCGTCGCGACAGCGCATTCCCGTTTCTGGTCATTCTAGGGGTGCGGGATGGAAACGCCAAACTCGTCCGCTGGAATATCTGTCATTCAGCCGTGGGGTGGGCAATGCCCACCCCCCAACTTAGTGATCGGGAGCGGGGAACACGACCAGGTAAACGGAACGCCGGTCAAACGGGACGAAGCCCGTCGATCTGTAAAGGCGGATCGCTGGGTGGTTACGCACGTCCACGGCTAACTCAAGATGCGAGGTGTGGGGCCGGGCCAGTTCCAGAGCATGGGCGATCGCGGCATGCCCCAGTCCCCGGCCACGAGCTGGAGGGGTCAAACCCAGGTAGGCCACTTCCCAGACGTCTCGGTCGGGAATCTCTGCCAGCAGGAGGATCGCGGCGGCATCGGGCTCCCCTGGCACGCGCGCGAGTTGCCAACGCTCGGGCAGGAATTGGCCCGTGGCCCGATGGCCTGCTATCACATCATCAAGTGAGCGGACGCCTTCCAGTTCGGGCATGTCGAGACTCGAGGAGTAAGTCGCCTTGAGGAACGCACGAAACTCCGCTTCACGATCCCACCGGAATGGCTGCCAGTTCAATGCCGGTGGTTTTTTTCCTCTGGGCGGACGAAGCGGAATCCTGGTCTCGCGCTCGAGATAGAGCAGCTCCGTAACCCGCCGCATCCCTCCCTGAGCCAGGTCGACCGCCCCGCGACGATTCGCTGTCGTATCAAGCACCGCCTGAACAATCTGAAATCCTTGCACCTGAAGCTGGCAGAGTGCCGAGCGGACCAGCGCGACAGCAATGCCGGACCGGTGCCATGACGGTCGCACCTCTGGCGCCCAGATCGCGGCGGCTCGACCTGCCAGCACCTGGGTCAAGAGAGCTCCGATGATCCGCCCATGCGGCCTCCCCACCTTGAGCGGCCAGGGGCGCCCGCGAGCAATCCATAGTCCCGAAAGGTCGAGCCGACCGGATAAGGCTTCCGATAAGGCCTCGGCGATGAGGCCCGGTCGCAAGGAATCAGGAATCCGCTGGTAAAGAACCCCCAGCGCCTCTTCGCGCTCCTCGGGGGAACATCGTTCGACTAGGGGTACCGACATATCACAATATTGCCTGATCAAGGTCTGTCTCGTCGGTCTGGCTCGGTGGAAGCATTCCTCGAAGATTCTTCCTTGCGCGAACCAGCGTACGAAAAAAGATCGAGGACCGCGAGTGGAGTCCCACTGACCGGAAAATCGACACCGGCTGAGCCAGTCTTCCGCGACATGCCCAAGGACATCACGCTGACCGTCGCCAAGACCGCCCGCATCCTTTGTACTTGAACGCCGACCTGGTCAGCGAGGATAACTTGAAGGGGACAATGACGATTCCGCGATCCGAGTTATGAGGGGATCTAAAAGGAGGATTCGACATGGAGATGCACGCCGACGGTCTTGATCTCATCTTCCGCAAGGCCAGGACCCACAGCGCCTGGCTGGACAGGCCGGTGGATGACAGCCTCTTGAAGCGGGTCTACGACCTCGCCAGGATGGGCCCCACCTCGGCGAACATGTGCCCGATGCGCATCGTCTTTGTGAGGACCCCCCAGGCGAAGGAGAGGCTGAAGCCAGCCCTCGACGCGGGGAATGTGGCCAAGACATTGGCGGCTCCGGTCACGGCCATCATCGGGATGGACGTTCACTTCTACGAACAGCTTCCCAGGCTTTTCCCGCATGCCGATGCCAGGAGCTGGTTCAAGGACCTGCCGGAGAGCGTTCTGGAGTACATCGCGCTGCGCAACTCTTCCCTGCAAGGCGCGTACTTCATGCTGGCGGCGCGGGCGCTGGGCCTGGACTGCGGCCCCATGTCCGGCTTCGACAATGCCAAGGTCGACGCCGAGTTCTTTGCAGGGACGACGGTCAAATCCAACTTCCTGTGCAACCTGGGCCACGGCGATCCCGCCAAGCTCCATCCGCGCTCCCCGCGCCTGGAGTTTGCAGAGGCGTGCACGATTGTCTGAGGACTCTGGCTTGAGACAATATCCCGGTTTCTGTTCGGCGCGGGTCTCTGACCCCGCCGACGGTGGGTTCGGAGGCAAGCACGGCCTGTTCGTGGCGCGTGGGGCGTCGGCGGTGGTTCACGCTGAGGTTATCCATCTGACCAGTGAGGTGCTGAAAATGATGCTCGTGTCCAAGCTCAAAGTCACCACGCTGTTGCTTCTGGTCCTCACCGGCGCCGGCGGCGGACTGATCTGGAACGCCTCCGGGGCCGTCGGTTGGAGGCAGCAGGGCAAGCCCGAGGCTGCCAGGCCAGTCCAGAAGCCGCCCCCTCAGGTCAAGCAGCCCGCGGCCCCCAAGTGGGCGCACCTGACCACCGACGACGGGCACCAGTCGTGGGTTCGGCTCGAAGACGGGCGGAGCCTCACGAAGTCCGAAGGGTACGCCGGCCTCTACGACCCGGCCTCGATGACCCTATTGAGCTACCGGGGCAACGGCCCGATCGAGCGGCGGAACTTCCGTGGCCGGGATGTCGGGTCCAGGCTCGAGGGCTGGGGTGTCACGCCGCTCGACCCGGCTGAGATGCGTCGGCGGATGACCGAGGAGGGGCGGCGGGTCGAGGGGGGCAACTTCAAGTCCGACGCCCAGGTCGTTGACCTCGATGGCCGCCGCTGCCTCCGGATCGACATGTCCCGGCCCGACTCGCTGGGCAAGCTGCGGCTGAGCGAGCAGACGTGGTACGACGTCGAGACGCGCCGGCCGATTCGCCGGCGCCGCATCCTTCAGTACGGCTTGCAGGTGAAGTACAAGCGGGAGTTCGACACCACGACCATCACCTATGGCGACAGCGGCCCGGCCGACATCTACGCTCTGGGAGTGCCGGCGGGAACACCCATCGTCGATGCCGAGACGCTCAACAAGGTCGAGTTTGCACCGGCGCTTCAGGAGGCATTCAACGGCGCTGCGCGGCTGATCGAGCGGCTGCCGCGATCCGTCCGGATCATCGAGGACGAGAGGACCATGCTGAATCTGACGTACTGGTCAGCCCCCGAGAGATCATTACGGGCGTGGGCCGCGTTCGTCCGCGATCACGACAACGCGAAGTTACTCGAAGCCGGGACGCCGCGGTCATTCTCCGCCGACGCCCAGGACCCGTTCGGCGTCAAGCTCCCTCCTAACCTGCGGACCGGCCCCAAGGACGACCTCCCGGCCGACGCGCTGGCGGCCTGGCTACCCTTTGACAAGTCCGTGAACGTTCACCTCCGGGACGGCACGCGACAGTATAGCCTCACGCGGTTCATCACCGCGCCAGGCAAGCCGAAGAACATCCGGGTGCATGTCCACCCGGACTGGTTTGGGACTGTTCCCCCAGAGTGGGTCCGGACGATCTGGCCGTTCGCGTTCGACGGCTCGCAGTACGTCAAGCTCGTTCCGCCCGAGCCCGGCACGCCCAAGGGGTGGGTGGCGATCAAACTCGAGTATCCTCGCGAGCTTTCCCGGGACCAGAGACTGTATTACGCCGACCCGGCGCACGGCTATGCCGTGTCCCAGGTAATCAACTGGGAGAGCGAAAAAGGCGCTCTGAGGAAGTACCGGACCGAGTCGGCCCTCCGCTGGGCCCAGCTTCCCGGCGGCGCCTGGTACGTCACGGCCTGGGAGTGGCTGGATCATATCGACAAGTTCGGCGCCTCGTGCAAGCCGGAGGCCAAGCAGCAGCGCGACCACACCACATTCCGGCGCGTCGCGATCACGCCGATGCCCCCCGACAAGTTTCCGCCGGGACTTTTTGACGGCGAGAAACTCCTCGAAGCGGCTCGGAAGGAAGGGGCGAAGATTCAGGTGGATTGAAGGCCGAGCAGGGCTGTTTCATTTTCCGCCTCTAGCCTCGCGGACAAACCCTCACCTGGCCTTCGGCCATCCTCTCCCTAAGGGAGAGGGTTCAAAACGTCGTTCTCCCCCTGGCCCCCTGGAAGAAGGTGCCCGTCGGGCGGATGAGGGTGCCAGCCTGCGAGACTGAAACAGCCCTGGCGGCCCGAGGATAGCGCTCACCAACGTTGTCCGTCGGGACGGTTGGACGCCGGCCCGACGGACGTCTTCGACACTCGCCGTGCCACCGCCCTCCCCTCACGGCCGGCAGGATGAGCCCGGACGGTCCGCCGCGGCGGCGCCCCAGCTCGTGTTGGGTTTCGGTCCCATCTGGAGTTCCAGCGTCCCGCCGGCGACGATTTGCTTGTGCGTGATCCAGCTCCGCGTGTACGGCTTCCCGTTGAGCGTGGCGGACTGGATGTAGACGTTGCGCGGCGAGTTGTTCTTGGCAACGACCGTGAACGTGCCGCCGCCATAGTGGCTGGAGTCGAGGTTGAGCGTGCCCCGATCAACCACCGGGCTGCCGATGACATACACGCCATCGGCCGGGTCGACCGGGTAGAACCCCAAGGCCGTGAAGACGTACCAGGCCGACGTCTGGCCGCAGTCGTCGTTGCCACAGACGCCCGAGCTGGTGTTGTTGTAGAGCGTGTCGGCGATCTGTCGCACCAGGGCCTGCGTCTTCCAGGCCGCTCCGGCGTAGTTGTAGAGGTAGGCGACGTGGTGGCAAGGCTCGTTCCCGTGGGCGTACATGCCGATCACGCCGGTGATGTCTTGCAGAGAGTTGGGGATCTTCTGGCTGGGGTCGAACATCTCGTCCAGCTTGGCGACGAACCGGGCGTCGCCGCCGAGCTTGGCGATCAGGCCGGGAACGTCGTGCGGGACGAAGAACTCGTAGTGCCAGGCGTTGGCCTCGGTATAACAAGACATGTCGATCCGTTTGGGGTCGAAGGGCAGGACCCAGGCGCCCTGGGCATTGCGGCTCCGCATGAAGCCCGTTTCCTTGTCGAAGACGTTCTGCCAGTTCCGCGCCCGCTTTTCGTATGTGCGTGCGACGTCGGGCTTACCCAGCGCATGGGCCAGCCGGGCGATGCAGATATCGTCGTAGCAATACTCCAGCGTCTTGGCGGCGCTTTGCTCGTTCTTCCGCTGCACCACGTAGCCCTTGTCGCGGTAGGAGTCGAGGAATTCGCGGTTCAGGTTGGTGGAGGCGATCATGTCGTTCAGAGCTTCCTCGGCGTTCCAATCGCGGAAGCCTTTGAGGTAGGCGTCGACGATCACCGGGATCGAGTGGTTGCCGATCATGCAGTTAGTTTCCTTGCCGCCGTTGGCCCAGACGGGAAGGTAGCGGGAGTTGGGGCTGGTGAACCGGTAGTGCGCCAGGCAAGTCTTGACGAAGTCGTTGACCCGGCCCGGCTGGATGAGCGTCAAGAGCGGGTGCTCGGCGCGGAAGGTGTCCCAGAACGACAACTCGGTGTAATAGTCAAACCCCTTGACGGTGTGCACCTTGCCGTCGGGGCCACGAACCTGGCCGTCCACGTCGCTCAAGAGCGTGGGGGCCACCATGGTGTGGTAGACGGCCGTGTAAAAGGTTTGTTTGAAATTCTCATCCCTGGACTCGACCTGGAGAGGGGCGAGGGCCCGGTTCCAGGCGTTGTGGGCGGCCGTGGCCACCGCGTTGAAATCCCAGCCGGGCAGCTCGGCCCGGAGGTTCTTGCGGGCACCCGCGACACTCACCGTCGACAGCGCGACGCGGGCCAGAATCGTCTCACCAGCCCGGGTCTTGAAGTCGACATGGGCCTGGAGGTTCCGGCCCTTGGCCTGCTTGCCGCTTGAGGGTTTGTGGTCGGACGCCACGCCGGCCTTGTCGAAGGGACGCGAGAACTCGATGACGAAGTAGAAGACCTTGTCGCCACCCCAGCCGTCGCTCCGGCGGAAGCCGGTAAGCGTGTGGTTGTCGGCGATTTTGATCCGCGAGTCCGTCGGGCGGTTGCCGATGCCGTGCCACAAATCGAGAATCACATGTGCATCACCAGCCTGAGAAAAGGTATAGCGATGCAGTCCGACGCGTTTGGTGGCGGTCAGTTCGACGTTGATCTTCGAGTCGGACAGCAGCACCCGGTAGTAGCCCGGACGGGCTTCCTCCTGGTCGTGCGAGAACGCGGCGCGATAGGCCTCGCCGGGCTTGTCGCCGGCCTTGAGCTTCAATGGACCGACGGTGGGCATGAGCAACACGTTGCCCAGGTCGGCACAGCCCGTGCCGCTCAGGTGATTGTGGGTGAAGCCGAGGATGCTGGTGTCGGAATAGTGGTAGCCCGAGCAGCCGTCCCAGGTCTCCTCGCGCGTGTCCGGCGAAAGCTGCATCATGCCGAACGGAATCGTCGCGCCGGGGAAGACGTGCCCGTGCCCGTCGGTGCCGATCAGGGGTTTGACATAATCGACCGGGCCAGCACTCAAGCACGCGGTCGTGAGGAAGAAAAGGGCGAAACCAATGATACCAGCGGTCCTGTCGGGTGGTCGGGTCATCACTTGTACCTCGGGGTCTGTGTAGATGGTAGATGGCAGATGGCAGATGGCGAATGTCAAATGGCAGATGGACGACGCGGACCGCGCTGGTCCAGCTTGTGGAGCGCGAAGGCGCAGGCGCCGACGGCGACGGCCTCGCTCGTGCCCAGGCGCGACATGCCGACGCCGATGCGCGGCAGCGGGTCGTATTGCAACGTGCGGGTTCCCCCGGGCACTTTGATCTGGCGGACGTCTCCCTTGAGGAACTTCTCCCGCTCTTGGGCGTCTTCGAGGTTGAAGGCCCTTGCCGCCAGGCGGCTGAAGTGACGGCCGTCGAGGCCCGTGTAGGTGCTGTTGAGCTCGTTCACGACCGCGGGCAGGAAGAGCGGCCAGGCGCCCGAGACGCCGCCGCCGATCACCGCCAGGCTGTCGGTGAGCGTGAGCGCGTTGGCCAACGCATCGCCGACGACCTCGCCCATCCGTCGAAACGCCTCGATGGCGGCCTCACGGTCGCCCGGTGCATGGCCCATGCCGATCTCGAAGATGACTTTTGGCTCCGGCGCCTGCTCGAAGGGGATACCTGATTTTCTGGCGAACTCGCGCCGGACCGCGCGGATGCTGGCCCCCTCCTCGGCGTTCATCGCGGGGTCGAGCTTGTTCCGCAAGAGCCAGACCTCTCCGGCCATGGAATTGTCGCCGATGAACAGCTCGCCATTGCGGACGATCCCGCCGCCGAAGCCGGTGCCGAGCGTCACGCCGAACAGGTTCTTGTACCGCTTCGGGCTCCCCGCCTGTTCCAAAAGGCCGTTGACGTAGGGCAGGAACCCGGCGATGGCCTCGCCGTAGACGAAGAGATCGCCGTCGTTGTTGATGAAGACGGGAATCTGGAACCTGTCCTCGAGCATCGGCCCCAGGGCCACCCCGCCGCGAAAGCCGGGCAGGTTGAGCAGGTCGCCGATGATGCCCGCCGGATAGTCGGCCGGGGCGGGGAAGGCGAAGCTGATGGCGACCGGCGGCTCCGGGCAGAGGTCGCGCGTGCGGGCGAAGCCCTCCACGATGTTGGCCAGGCACTGATCCAGTCGATCGCCGTCGGACGGCAGCGCGACGGTCTCGGTCACCGGCTTCTGCCCCTGCATGCCGAGGAACCGGAAGTTGGTGCCGCCGGCGTCCAGGGTCATGACGACGCGCTCTTCGTTGCTCAGGCTCATGACGGTCTCCGTGAGCTCATACCTCGAGCGACAGTTCCTTGACAGGCGCCGGCTTGCCCCCGCGCAGCGACAAGAGCAGCAGGTACGCGAAACAGCCGGTGGGGACGATGTAAGCCAGCGCCCCGAGCTTCAGGTCCAGCAGGCCACCCATCAAGAGCGGCACGATGGCGCCACCCGAGATCGCCATGCACATCAGTCCGCTCAGCTCGCTCGCGCGGTCGGGTCGCTCCTCCACGGTGATGGAGAAGAGCATCGGCCAGATATTTGCAAAGCCAAGGCCCGCGGCACAGACGCCCGGGATCGCCAGAGGACGGAACCCGCTCATCAGTACCGCAGTCCCCAGCAGGCCCAGGAACGCTGAGATCCGGAAACAGGTGCGGGGCGTGATGGCCATGAGCACCACTCCGCCGAGGAGCCGGCCGACGGTGAGCAGCAGGAAGAACATCGCCGGGCCAAACTTGCTGGCGGTGGCCTCGTCGATACCCATGCGTTTCAGCGAAGGGAACAGGAATGTGCCCATGCAGGACTCGGCACCCACGTAAAGAAAAATCCCGATGACGGCCAGCAGAAAGAGCGGTTCCTTGAGCAAGCCGAGGCTCGACGCCAGACCGGGCGGCTCGTCCGGCCTCGTCTCACGTACCCGTAGGCCGGCCACAGTTGCGAACGCCACGACCATGAGAACAAAGAACAGCGGGAAGGGGCCCCGCCAACCCATGCCACGGAAAAGTGCGATGGACGAGACAGCAGTGACCAGGTAGGTCGAAGCGGTGCTGCCGATCCCCTTGACGCCCTGGGCGAAGCTCAGGTTGCGGCTGTAGCTCCCCTCGGCGCTCACGTCGCGCATAATCGGGTTGCCGGCGACCTGGAGGAACGTCGTCCCGACGCCGAGGAGGAAGATGCAGCCGAGAAGCACCGCGAATGGGGGCACCTGGAGCGATGGGATGAGCAGCGCGATGGCGTTGATCCCCAAGCCCAGCAGCAGCAGTCGTTTCTTGCCGATCCGCACTGCCAGCAGGCCCCCAGGGACGCTGAAGAGGGCGAACGCGATGAACACAAAAAAGGGCAGCAGCGTCGCCAGCACGTTGGGGATCTGGTAATGCTGCCTGACAGCATCGGACATAGGCCCCATCGCATCGGCGATGCCCATGAGAAGGAAGGCCAGGAAGATCGGGAGTGTCTGGAGTCGCATCAGCGAGCCTCGCAAGGGCTGGGGGACGATTCCGCTCAAGTGTGGATTCGCGGGCTTTCAAGGGCCGTTGGGTTCTATGCCCAGTGCCCGCAATTGGCCAGCCAGCCGGTCCGCCCGTTGCCGTGCCTGCTCCGCCCGTTGCCGTGCCTGCTCCGCCCGTTGCCGTGCCTCTTCGGCACGTTGATCCGCCTGCTCGGCGCGTTCGGCGCCGGTCGGGATGACGTGTCCCTCCCGATCGCACCAGCGCAGCCACACGTCTTCGCTGTTCTCGAATTGACCATGCCAGAGCGTTAGGCCCAGGTTCAAGACCGGCAGCCACTCCGCCGGGCACGGCACATAGCTCTTGTCCCGCAGGACGAACACCCGTAAAGGCTCCGCTTGCACTTCCTGGCAGGGATCGTAGATCGCGTAGTAAAGGATGCCGATCTGGGCGTACTTGAGCATCTTGTCGGTCGTTTCGCCACCCTCCTTGTTGGAGACGATCTCGATGACGGCCTCGGGCGCTTTCCCGAATTCCCAGATGAAGTAAGAGCGGTTTCGCTTGGGCCCCAAATCGGCCGGTGCTTCGACGTCGAGGCTGAGCAGGGCATTGGGAACCAGAGGGGGTAGCCGGACGGCGTGGAACAGGCCGACATTCGCCGCGACCAGGAACAACCGATCTGGCTTCCAGGAGCTATAGAGCGGCTCGGTCAGCAGCCGCTGCTGCTTTTCCGAGTAGAGATTGTCCACGGGCGTATCGTCCTCCGTGACCAGGTCATCGACACAGGGAATGAGTTCCGGCGACAACTCTGCCGCGACGGATTGAACGGCATCACGCGAATTCACGGTAGCCAAGAGTGGACTCCGGTCTGATGGACGCGGCATAATGTCGACTAAGCAGGAATTATATCGCCGTTGTGCTTCAAGGGGAGCAGCAATCTCACCGATTGCGACCTGCGATTCTTCTCGGGATGGGACGAGAAATAGTCCCGGGGCATGGGAGCGCCGAGGTAATCGGTTCGCCCGGCATGCGCTCACGGAGGCGTGCGCCCGCCGCTCGTGATCCCGTCGTTTCTCCCGTTCCGCGGCCGGGCGCCCTCGATCGCCTTCAGGGCTCTTGACGCGGCCCTCTTGAGGCTGTCATCCGAGTCGTTCCGCCATGCTCGGATCTGTGGGATGGCGGCGACCGCGATCGGTCCAAACTTTGGGATGGCCTCGAAGATCGCGAGTCGCGTGATCAGCAGCGACTGTGCAGGATTCGACTCAGAGACTTCCGGACGCTGCTTGAGGACCTCGATCAGCGCCGCGAGGGCCATGTCGGCCGAGCGCGTGCCCGGGGCGATCTTTGCCATCGCCCTGACAGCCTCCGCCTCGTTGAAAGCGTAGCCGTCCTTCCTGGCGAAGGACTGGCGCAGTACCTGGATGAGCGCGGGGATGGCGGGCTCGGCGGCCGATCCGATCCCGTACCGGAGGTATAGGGCCGGTACTCCCACTGGGGACCAAATCTTCCATGAGCTCCACGCCGCCCAGCCGAAGACGGTGCTACAGGCGACGACAATGACCGGCCACCGAACGCCGGTATGCACACGGCGGGTCTTCCCGGGCCTGGCCCCAGGCTGAGACGTCTCGACGTCCGACTCACGCGGTCGCTGGCTCCTCATGAGGCTTCGCCCTGGATGGAGGAACAACTGGCATCGGCGCCCGGTTCGACGCTTGGTCCACCGCATCTCACTTCGAGATTCTCCCGCGCCCACCTCACCACGGCAACGATGAATCACAGGCTCCCAGGAATCGACGCGGATCGCCAGTCTTGGCAGCACCACTCCGCGTCCGCCCGCGTCCGCATGGTGGACAACACCGTCGGGCTCGTTTATAGAAGAGGTTGCACCGGCTGGCCTGGTTCAGCGTTTGCCGAACGTGGCAGGGATCAGCGACCACGCACGAGGTGCCCCCAGCGAGCTTCCCATGCCCACGCGACGATCTTTCCTCCGGCTCTCGGCAGCCGCGGCGACCCCGCTTTCCGTCCCCTTGCTGGCTTCCGCTGCCTCCGCGCAGCCCGATCCTTACCCGAGTCACAGGCCACCGGTTGCCAAGCGGGGGTTCGTGAGCGAAGCCGTCGAGGCAAAGATTGCCGAGGTCAAGAAGGCGATCGCCGAGCCCGAGCTGGCCTGGCTGTTTGAGAATTGTTTTCCCAATACCCTCGATACCACCGTGCGGACCGGGCGGCGGGACGGCAAGCCAGACACCTTCGTGATCACCGGCGACATCGACGCCATGTGGCTGCGCGACTCCAGCGCGCAGGTGTGGCCGTATCTGCCGCTGGCGAAGGAGGACCGTGGGCTCAAGACCCTCTTGGCCGGCGTGATCAACCGGCAGACCCGCTGCATCCTGATCGACCCCTACGCCAACGCCTTCAACAATGGGCCAACCGGCAGTCCGTGGGCCAAGGACCACACGCGCATGCGGCCCGAGCTGCACGAGCGGAAGTGGGAGATTGATTCGCTCTGCTATCCCGTCCGCCTGGCTCACGGATACTGGAAGACCACGGGCGATGCCTCGCTGTTTGACGACGATTGGCGGAAGGCCACGGCGCTCATCGTCCAGACGTTTCGTGAACAGCAACGGCTGAAGAACCGTGGGCCCTACACATTCCAGCGCGAGACGGCGAACCCCACCGACTCGCTCCCCCAGCGAGGCTACGGCAACCCCACGCGCCCCTGCGGCCTGATCCACTCCGGCTTTCGTCCGTCGGATGACGCCTGCATCTTCCCGTTCCTGATCCCCTCCAACCTGTTCGCGGTGACGACGCTCGAGCAGCTCCGGGAAATCTACGCCACGGTATTGAAGAACAAGTCGTTCGCGCGGGAGTGCCAAGAGCTGGCCGACCAGGTTCGCGAGGCGATTCGCACCCACGGGCGAGCCCGGCGCAAGGGGGGCGAGGTCTACGCCTACGAGGTCGACGGCTTCGGCAACCAGCTCTTCATGGACGATGCCAACGTCCCCAATCTCCTGTCGCTCCCCTACCTCGGCTGTTGTGCGGCGGACGATCCGGTTTACCTCCGAACCCGCGCCTGGGTGCTCAGCGACGACAACCCGTACTTCTTCCGCGGGAGCGCCGGGGAGGGCCTCGGCGGACCGCACTCGGGGCTCAACATGATCTGGCCGCTGGGGATCATCATGCGCGCCTTGACGAGCCGATCCGAACCGGAAGTGTCGCGCTGCCTGACCATGCTCAAGCAGACCCACGCCGGCACCGGGTTCATGCACGAATCGTTCTCCAAGGACGATGCGAAAAAGTTCACCCGTTCCTGGTTCGCCTGGGCCAACACGCTGTTCGGAGAATTGATTTTGACGGTACATGATCGGTATCCACAACTGCTGCGAAGCTGAGCAGGAGCGTGGGACATTCTGGAGGGTGATCGAACGTCGCGAGTAGTGCTGAGCGGTCAGCCGTTCTGAATGCCATCTGATCGCAAGACTCTCAAGACCGCTGCCAGCTTGGTCGTGATCGATACCCATGGCGGGGCTGCTCCGGGGTGGATAGGATTAACGACTGGCTGTCGAGAAGTGTAGGGGGTCAACAGCCCGCCGCGGTCTGAACTGTGGCCGCACACCTGAGCCGAGTGCGCGCCCCGCCAGGACACACAGGCGTGCGGTCCCGGGGATCCGACCGAGGCCCTACCGGGGAAGCGGAGAGCGAACGGAGCGGATCTCTGGGCTGCGGATGGTCCTTCGTTCCGTCCCCTTTCTTCCGCCTGGGTGCGTTATGGTCGCCGGACAGTACCCTAACGAAAGAATGGAGAGCCAATCCGGACGGGAGAGTCAGGACGATCCAGGAGGCCGTGGTGATCGCTCGCGCCTGGGGAGTCGTGATCCCGGAGGATGTCGAGTTCCACGTGGACGAGGTGGGCGAGCTTCACAAGAACCTTACGGCCCGGGCCCCGCGGGTGGACAAGTCCTCCGGCGAACGTGTCTACTGGTCGGATCTGGCACGTAACCTCACAAGCAAAGTCCCAATACGGGTCTGGTCTGGCATACTGGCGAGCGACGAGGCAATCGTGGCCGTGCTCGCGCACGAGATGCACGCGCTGATGCCGATCCCGTCGCCGATCATGGTCGCGCAATCGTGGCCGTGCTCGCGCACGAGATGCACGAGCTTTTGACTTTGCGCCCGGATCTGGAAGGCGACGGTTTAGAGCGGTTTTCGGGTCGATCGCTCACCGTAGGGTCCGCTGTGCGGACCG
>JBMFUH010000027.1:2064-18513 GCA_049966735.1 Isosphaeraceae bacterium | reverse complement strand
TCGAGGCCACCGAGCAGACCCGGCTCTTCGTCCGGGCCGTGCGCCGGGAACTGGAGAAATCATCATGAACTGGCCGTGGAGAATGCCCCGCGAATGGCCCTGGTCGACGCCGTACCCCCTGCCCCGCGACACCAGTCAGGCCCTGCTCGCGGAAGGCCACTGCGAGAACCTCGGCCTGCTCTTGGAGCGGTACCTCGCCTTCTCCAGCAACCGCGGGCAGCTACAGCTTCTCCGCGAACTGACCGATCGCTCGGCTCTCGTTCTCGACTTCTCCACACAGCAGGATCTGATCGACGCCCACGCTGCCCGCTGGCGAAATATGGCCGAGGAAATGGGCGCCATCACCTTCTCGGCCCGACCCCACTGGCGGGTAGTCTTGGGACTGGGAACCAATGACATCCTGGAAGGTGGAATCGTGCTCCATCCCGTCTTTGGCTTTCCCGTCCTTCCCTCCACTTCTCTGAAAGGAGTGAGCCGCTCTTACGCCCGCTGGGTGCTGGAACGGCCTGATGAAGAACTGGATGCTCTGCTGGGAATGGTGGAGGAAGATGAATCACGGTGCGGAGACCTCGTTTTCCTGGAAGGATCTCCTCTCACCCCCCCCGTGGTGGAACGCGATGTGATCAACCCGATCTTCGGGGCGTATTACCGTGACTCGAAAACGCCGCCGGCGAATTACCTTTCCCCTCAGCCAATCTTCTTCCTGGCGCTGGGCGCTGGGAGCACTTACCAGTTCGGCGTGGCCAGTCTGAGTGGCGACCAGAAGGCGGCGCAACAAGGGGTCGAGTGGCTTCAGGGCGCCCTGGTCGACCTGGGACTCGGCGCGAAGTCGGCAGCCGGTTACGGGTACTGGGCCCTCGACTGACGACGGCGTTCCGCCACAATGCCAAACCAGCGGCTGTCGCCGTCGGAAGGTCGCTGAATGACCGCTGCGCCCCAAGCCACATCGTATGATCAGATGCTTTGATGCGAATCGAAGTATTGGGTTGCGGGGCTCCTTCCCTCCGTTTTTCCATCAGGAAGAAATGTCCTCGATCTCGAGCCGATACTCGGTCTTCAACTGTTGGATCGCGTTGGCCACCGCGGACTCATACTGTTTGGAGTAGGCAAGGGTCAGGTTCGGGCGATCGATCTCGGTTGGACACTGGCCCTCCAGAAGCAGGCCGTGAAGCTTGTCCAGCAACTCGCGATCCGGACACACCAGTTGCACCCGCGTGATACGGGTCAGCGTCACGCGTGGTTTGGCCTCAGGTTGCTTCGCCCGGTCGGCCGATCCTTTGGGAAAGCGGGTCGACGCGCTCTTGGGCATCGGGGCAAACGCTTGGTCGCCGTGCTTGATCCTCACCGGCATGAGTTCTCGGCGCTCCAGTGTGTCGAACAGCTTGTCGGGAGTGTGGACCAGGCGGATCCCCGCGGCAACGCGCTCGACCGTGAACGGATCGGCCGCTGGCAGGTCCCGGTTCGTTTCCAGCACGGAACAGTTCTCGTACAACACGAATTTCTCACCGTGCTCCGACCAGACGGATAGCTCGTGGACAACGTTCGCCGGCAACTCGCCGCCCGCCAACGCCCGCAACACGCTCGTGGCGTCCAGGTCGGAAGCAGCGGCCCGGGCGGCCGCGACCTTCTGTTTTGTCAGCTTCAAGACGATGGACGTGCCTGCCGACACCAGATCGCAGAACGGCGCAAGCTGGGCGAGAACGCCCGCCGGGTAGTTTTCCGCAATCACATGGACGTCGAAGTTGGGAGACACCGTGACCCGCGGTTCGACGATGCGCCCCGTGAGGGCGCGGCGCAACCGATCGCTGACGCGGAACGCCTGCAAATAGCCCAGCACGGGATGAATGTCTTTCGCGGGCGTCCGCGCATACGCCACGTCCACATAGCGGAGCACCAGCGGAACACCCTCCAGAAACCGCTCGACATAGCGGCCCTCGACCCGCTCGAACCCGTCCGGATCGCTGTCGTGGATGTTGATCTCGTGCCCCCACGAATTCTTGCTCTCGTGGAAGTTGCTGTAGCGGCCGGACCTGGCATCGTACTCGCTCTTGAACCGCGGTTTCGCGGGAATGAGAAAATAGCGGTGGTGTTTCTTCAGATGTTCGACCAGCGAGGACGTGCTCAGCCACTGGTCGCTCGGGCACTCGGACAGCAGCCCCAGCAGGAAGCGGCGGATCGCGGGGAAATCGAGCGTGGGCATGACGCCGACAGCCGACCCGCACTGGTCGAACCCCCGCAACCGCCCCAGCACGCTCTGGCGATAGAACTCGCTGGCCGACCCCTGGCCCTGGCGGACCAGCGATTCCAAAAGCGTCGACTCTTGCTTCGCGGCCTTCGCCGCGAGGAACTGCTCGTAGGGCTTCGCCTGGAACTCGATGTAGTTGTCCGGAAACGAACGCTCCTGGCTGGTGTACCCCGCGTATTGGCCCTCGGTGTCGTAGTGGATAAAACCGAGCTTGAGAGCAACTTCATCCACGAAGTCGATCCACGCCGAAGAGCCCTCTTCCTCCACTTCCCGCACGGCGTCCGGATCCGACATGAGCTTGGCAAGTCGTTTCGCGTCGGCCTTGCTCAATGCGTTCCCCCGGTATGAGCGTTTAACTTCGCGAGTACGCACGTAATCGACAAAGACGTGAAGGTCTCGCCGCAGGTCCGGCAACGCCGTGACCACGTCCAGAGAAGCGACGTCGATGGACTCAAGGTTCACGATGGGCCACCTCCTTGACGACGTGTCCCATCTGGGCCACGAGACGTTTGACCTCGGCGACCGCCCCGGAGGGAAATGCGACGAACTCCTCGCCCAGCGGCACGGTGCGTTTGCCCAGCGCTTTTTCCAAGGCGATCTTCAAACTCAGGTCGCCCACGCGGGCGACCGCCAGATTCTCATGCAGGATCGTCTTACCGCGGCGCTGCCGTACCGTCTCGAAGGCCTGGCGAAATGCTTCCGCCTTCTTCTGGAGCCAGTCGACCAGGGGGAGCGCCGCGACCGTGTCCGGCATCCTGCCGAGCTTGACCAGATTCGGCGTGACCAAGAGGAGCGGCTGCCCTCCGGAAACCGGCCGCTGGTCGGACAGCAACACCAGAGTCTCGAGAGCCTCAAAAGGCACCGCGTCCAGATTCACGGTAACGCCCTCATTGCCCCCGACCGCAAGATACCGCTCCGGCGGAGCATCAGCGTCCGCCGCGGGCGGGGCAAGGCGATACCACTTCCGGCCCTCGGCTTCCTGCCTGACCAGGAAGCCCCAGCGCCAGCCGCCCTCGCACAAGTGTCCGGCATCGACCCGAGATCCACAAAAGATCTCCAGGGGTTCGGCCAGCGCGTCCGCGACGCTCCAGAGGTCGGCATCCAGGCCATCGAGAATGCGCAGCACGGCCTCGACAGGCGGCAAGACGTACGGGTCGGCCTCTTGCCGGGGCTTTGCCGGGCCCGTCTCCACTTGCCACTGGCGTTTCCGCCATTCCACCACGCGATTGGCTCGGAACGGCTGACCGCCCCAACGCACCTCGCCGCCCACGATCTCGACAGAGTCGCTCCTGGTTTCGCGGTCGGTTCCCTGGCCGAGTGCTGTTTTCAGCTTGTCCCGGGCCACGTCCGTACACCAGTTCCCTTCACCGCTCAGGCGTTTGGCGGACTCGACGAGCGGTGGCAGGTGGCGCGCCAATTGCACCGGCAGGGCAAACTGCCACCTTTCCATTTTCGTCTGCTTCGTCAACGATTCCGGGCCGAGCGCGAGCAGGAGGATCCCCTTGCGCACCAACCGGTCTTTCACCTTGGAGAACACCCCCTGAAAGCGCTGCGAGAATGTGCCATACGACCACCTCTCGACTTTGGCTGGGTCCAGGCGGCTGAAGAAGGCAACGTCCACGGGCTTGTCCAGGCTCCCGAGCAGGTGCAGCAGAGCGATTTCCGTACGATCGAGCGTCCGCATCGCTCCCGCCACGCCCGTATCCGAGAGGAACAGGGCTTCGAGCATCGCACGTGAAGACGCAGCCTGGTTCGGCAGTCCTCGGTTCTTGCAAATGGCCTTGACGTCAGCTTCGGCCAACACCTCATGGCACATCTGGTGCAGCATTGCCGTTTGGTTCACCACACAGCTCCCTTCGTGCTATCGCCATTCTATAATCCCGACGTTGAGGAGTGCCCTATCCAGACGCCGAACAGAGATTTCACGGCAAGACGGCTGGCCCTCGACCCTCACTCTCACTTTCCCAGTTGGGCATGGTTCAAACTGGTGTTTGGTGTTTAGTGTTTGGTTGTTCATGTTCAGCTCCTTTGTGGCCGGCTCGCGATAGTGAACATGAGGGGGTGTGAAAAGTGGCACTTTTCGGGGGGGGGAGTGCCACATCGGGTTCCCGACTCCGATGGGTGGATGCACGGAAACTCCATGTGATGATCCTGAAACGATTTGCGGCGCGTGATCGGCGGGCCGAAGGTTGATTTCGACCGCCCCGAAAATGGCACTAGGTGGCACTTTTCTGGTGTAATTCCCGCGCTTGTACACTAGTGTACATTGGAGGTTTTCCGAGCACGCGAGGAGCAGATGGCAAATGGAGGGGGTATTCCGTGCAGTCATGGGTGAATGTGGTCCAGGCGTGAGGCGCACGATGGCTCCTGTTTTCCTAGCTCACTTATATTATGCGATACAATCTGGACCGCGGACCTCATCTGAGACAAAAAGTCGCCTGATGTCTCTGTCAAACAATGACTTTACGGAACATCCCTCATAACGCGCAAAAACGCTTGTGGATGCCTGCGTGACGGCTCAAGCGGCGTCAAAGGCTCGCCCCTGGGTTTGAACCACGCCGGTCTTTGTCTCTGATTCCTCCACGCTCGGCGGAACAGGGCTGTGACCCATACGGCGAAACGTGTTACACTCCTATCATGCGTCTGGGAGCGTCGTGATCGCGAGGCTAGGCCCTGATGACGCGGTCAGGGATTCTCTGGGCGGGTCAAAAGACATGCTCGCCAAGCTCTTTTCTTACACGCTGATCGGGATCGACGCCGCCCCCGTGGAGGTCGAGGTCGACGTCTCGCCGGCCTCGATGCCCAAGACCGTGCTGGTCGGCCTGGCCGAGGCTGCCGTCAAGGAGAGCACGCACCGCGTCGAGCGGGCCATCGTCAACTCCGGCTATCGCCGTCCCGCGGACCGGATCGTGATCAACCTGGCTCCGGCCGACCTCAAGAAAGACGCCAACGGTTTCGATCTGCCGATCGCCCTGGGGCTGCTCCTGGGCAGTGGCCAGATCGCCCTGGATCGGCCGGGGAACTTCGCCATCATCGGCGAGCTGGCGCTCACGGGCGACACCAGACCCGTCAAGGGCATCCTGTCGATGGCCCTGCGGGCGCTCGCCGAGGGCCGCGATGGCATCCTGGTTCCCACGGCCAATGCCGCCGAGGCCGCCGTCGTCGAGGGCCTGAACGTCTATCCGGTGGGCAGTCTCGCCGAGGCCGTCGGCTTTCTCTCCGGGCAGGTCGACATGGACCCTGAATCGGTCGACCTCGACGAACTCTTCGCCCAGCACTCGCACATGGACGAAGACTTCGTCGACGTCAAGGGGCAGGACTACGCCAAGCGAGCCCTCCTGATCGCCGCCGCCGGTTGCCACAATGTCCTGATGATCGGTCCTCCCGGCACCGGCAAGACGCTCCTGGCCAAGCGGTTGCCGACGATCTTGCCTCCGCTCACGCCTGCCGAAAGCCTGGAAACGACCCGGATCTACAGCGCCATGGGACGCTTGCAGCCAGGGCAGTCGCTCATGGCGGTGCGGCCGTTCTGCACACCGCATCATTCGGTGAGCGACGCCGGGCTGGTCGGCGGCGGCAACCCGCCTCAGCCTGGCCAGATCTCGATGGCCCACAAAGGGGTTCTTTTCCTCGATGAGATGCCCGAGTTCAACCGCAAGACGCTCGAGGTCCTGCGCCAGCCGCTGGAGGAGGGCAAAGTCACGATCAGCCGGGCGATGAACAGCTCGACCTTCCCGGCCGACTTCATCCTCGTCGCGGCGATGAATCCCTGCCCCTGCGGATACAGGTCGGATCCTCGTCGCGCCTGCTCCTGCACGCCGCCTCAGATAGAAAAATACCTGAGCAAGATCTCCGGGCCGCTCCTGGATCGCATCGATCTCCACGTCGAGGTTCCGGCCGTTCCCTTCACGCAACTCGCCGAGATGCCGCCGGGTGCTCCGTCCAGTGAATTCCGGGCTCAGGTGCTGGCCGCCCGCGAGCGGCAGACCCAGCGGTTCGGCCACAAGGGCCCCCAGGTCAACGGCCGGATGACCCCAAGGCAACTCAGGAAGTTGTGCGTGCTGAAACCGGAAGCCATGTCGATTCTCAAGGCCGCGATGGAAGAACTCGGGTTATCAGCTCGAGCGCACGATAAGGTGCTGCGCGTCTCGCGGACGATCGCCGACCTGGAAGGCTCTGACGAGATCAAGCCCCAGCACATCGCCGAGGCCGTCGGCTACCGCTCGCTCGACCGCAGCGTGTGGATGTGATGCCAAGGCGAGGAAGATATCGATAGAATTCATAAGGGAAGCGAGTTGCGGGATGCCTTACGAGGTTCGTTACTCGAGCGAGGCGGTCGAGCAACTCAAGAAGCTGAGAGCTTTTGATCGCGCAGCCATTCTGGATCAGATTGAGTAAGAAACTATCCGAGAACGGTAGTAACCCCTTGTTTTTCCAGGGAATCGGGACGCCGAAACGGCGTTCTCGGATAGTTTCTAAGTGTTACAGGTGAACCCTACGGTCGTGAGCAAAGCGCGAATCAAGCAGCTTCGCGATCCCGCACCCACTCAGTATCGACTCCGGGTCGGCGAGTTTCGCGTCTTCTACGACGTGGCGGAAGAAGTCGTCTTCATCATTCAGGTTCTGAGCAAGCAAGACTCCCTTGACTACCTGGGAGAATCACCATGAGCATTCAGCCCGTCAGCGATCCCAGTACCCCGATCGGAGAAATCCTCAAGTCCGCTGGCCCCGACGGGATTGTGCTGGAATCCGAAGGTCAAGTCCGTTATGCGTTGCTTCCGCTCGATGACGATGTGATCGATCTTCTCCTTGAGCGAAGCCCAAAGTTCCGCGCCGATTGCCTGGAGATCCGACGGTGCATGGATTCAGGACAGTTCATGACCCATGAGGAGGTGAGAAGAAAACTGATCGGCGATTGACCGGGAGAGACGAAGTACCGCGTCTGGGCCCGAATGTCCTGCTTCAGACGGAATGGGAAGAACAGCCCACTCGAATAAGCTACAATTTCGAGTGGAGGTTCTCCCATGGCCCAGAAGACACGCAAGCGATTCACCGCCCAGGAGAGGGTCGCCATCCTGCGGCTCCATCTCCTCGAGCACGTCGCCATCTCGGACCTGTGTGACCAGCACGGCACCCACCCCACGATGTTCTACCGTTGGCAGAAGGAGTTCTTCGAGAACGGCTCCGCCGCCTTCGAGCCCCGCTCTCGGCGGTTCGCCGACTCCAAGGATCGGTGGATCGCGCTCTTGGAGCAGAAGCTCCAGCGCAAGCACGAAGTCCTCTCAGAACTCATGGATGAACATATCAACCTAAAAAAAGAACTTGGGGAGCTCTGAACGGAGCGTGGGTTCCCCAGGCTACGCGCGATGCGGTCGTCGGCTTCATCCGACGCTGGGCCGGCCGCACTGGCATCGCGCTGGCGATCCTGGTGGGATGGCTGGGGATCGTCATGAGCAAGTTCAGCCGCTGGGAGCGACGGCGGGGAACCCCAACCGGCACAACGCACCGATCCCCCGGTCCTTCTGGTTGGAGGACTGGGAGAAGGCCGCCATCGTGGCCTTCCATGACCGATTCCTCTTGGAGGGATATCGTCGATTGAACATGATGCTGGACGCCGACGTCGTCGCGGTCAGCCCCTCCAGCGTCTACCGCGTGCTCAAGGCCGCCGGCGAACTCGCTCCCCGCGGGGGGAAACCTTCCCGGAAGGGGAAAGGCTTTGAGCAGCCCCTGCGGCCTCACGAGCACTGGCACGTCGATGTATCGTATATCAACATCTGTGGTACATTCTTCTACCTCTGCAGCCTGCTCGACGGCTGCAGCCGGTTCCTCGTCCACTGGGAGATCCGCGAGGGCATGACCGAGCGCGACGTCGAGACGGTCGTGCAGCGGGTCCGCGAGCGCTGCCCCGACGCCCGACTGCGGCTCATCTCGGACAACGGCCCGCAGTTCGTCTCCTGGGAGTTCAAGCAGTTCATCCGGATCTGTGGGATGACCCATGTGCGGACGTCGCCGTACTCCCCGCAGAGCAACGGCAAGATGGAGCGGTGGTTCAAGACCGCCAAAGGAGAGTGTGTCCGAGTCCAGACTCCGTTGAGTCTGGAAGACGCGCGGCGCTTGCTCGCCGAATTCGTCGAGCACTACAACGCAGTCCGCTTGCACAGCGCGATCGGCTACGTCGCGCCTGCGGATAAGCTGGCTGGTCGCGCTCCGGTGATCATCGCCGAGCGCGATCGCAAGCTTCAGGCGGCAGGAGAAAGAAGGCGGGCCGCACGCGAAGCGAGTCGTCCCGCCGTATGATCTCGGCGAGGTCATTGTGAAGACCCCTTCCGAGCGCTACGATAGACGTTGGCCTGGGCGGAGGATAGGGCACCGTGGCGACACGACCCGAGCGCCGACTCAGGGACCAAGTCCGAAGGAGGGCGGCAGGAAGCCGCCCTGATCTCCCTTCGGAATTGGTACGAATGCGATAAATCCGATCACTGTGTCCGCGTGTTCACTGCCATTTATCTCGCAACCCCGGTTTCTCCATTTCACGCTGAACCATTACACGGTCTGAATGCCGTTTTCTTCGGCAAGGATACAAACCTTGCCGTTTTTCATGCGGCGAGGGTGAAGCTGCAGAACCGCGCGACAAAGACGGAGCATATCCTGCCAAAGGCAACGGGGAACATCTTGCGAGTCGCCCTCACCCAGTCCGCCGCTGTCCTATCGTGGGTGGCCGGGCCAGTGACAGCGTATGATCTGGAAAGCGGCCAGTCGCTTTGGACGTACAAGCCCGAAGGCACGCACGCATATGCCATCGCCCCGGCTTCGGACAATGCGTCAATATGGGTGGGCGAGCAACCCGGCTACAAAGAACCGCCTTGGCAGAGGGTTCGCTTGTTGTCCCCGGCTGGCGAAATCATACAAGAAGTTCGCTGTGCCTTGGGACATAGTTTTGCGATCGCACCGTACTCCGATAGCGTCATTCGGGGTAATCTCTTGGTGAGCCCAATTGGGTCACTTGGCAGCAGCTAACCCGTGGAAAAGAAAAGTGGAAACAGCCAGAGCAAAGCACGACACAGCGCTGGTGATCGCCCGTGCTTGTCCGAGCGACAACGCAATCGAGACCCACGAAATGGCCGGCTACACATGACCGAACCCCACGCGCTGGTGCAGCACTCTTTTCGCCACGAGTGCGGCCGGCTCGGCTGGTCGCCGTGCTGACCCGGTCGCTGGGCGTGGGCCGGCTCGAGCTTGGCGCGCCCAATTTGCCCCCAGGGCAACAATCCGCTCGACGCACGCTCGAATACCGTGGTGAGGGGCGAGAAGTCTCAGTCAGTTACTGTCTGTTTTCCTTCATCGCCGCGATCCCCGCGCCCCAGGTGAAGCGGTGAAAGCTGGTGGCCCAACGTCTCTGAACGGAGAACCGCGGGCCGGGGCCGATCCGGACGACCGAGAGGAGCACAATCGCGGCCAGCGTCAGGAAGAGGATCTCGCGGAACCGTGTCGAGCTGCCCAGGACCAGGTGATCTCCCAGCGGCGAGCCCTCGGTCCTCTGCCGAAACCAGAGCACGATCGCCAGCACGATGCCCAGAATCGAGATACCCAGACCCAGATCGAAGCCAGCGGGACGATAGGTGAAAACGACGGTGTGCGAACCCTTCGGCAGGAACACCGCGCGGAAGGCCACGTACGCCGGGTAGATCGAGGCCGCTTGACCGTCGATGGTCGCCGACCAGCCGGGATCGAAGGTGTCGGCCAGAACCAGATAGGCCGGGCCGTTTGACTCGGTCTCGATCACGACCCGCTCGGGCAGGTCGTTGACGATCCGCGCCGCGCCCGAGACGTCAGCAAGAGGATCCAGCGGTCTGGTGGGATCTTCCACGATCAACCGCTTACGGCTTTCGGCCCCCAGGTGCTTGAGCGCCGCGACTCCCACCGAGGCGTTCTCGACATACACGGGACGGCCGACCAGCCGGGCACGGGGCAGAACGTTTGGGTTCTTATGAATGAAGGCCGCACCCGCGCGCGTGCTGGGCAAGAACACGGGGCGCAGACGGCGCCCCACCACCATGTGGCTGACGCTCTCGATGTCGAACCGGCCCGCGCCGTAGGCCGCGGCGTCGAAGTAATCGTGCAGCCGCTGGGGAATCATCGGCGTCTCACCCTTGGAGCAGGCCAGCCCCCAGACAGCCGGCAAGCTCCAGTCCAGGGGATCGCGCGCCTTGAGGAAGTTGATCCGCTCGGAAGCATATCCGGGCTCTCCCGAGCTCTTGTCGCCCTTGCCGAACATGCGGATAAAGCCCGGGTCAGCCTTGAGCTGCCGAACGGTCTCCGGCGGCGAGGTCCAGTACGATGGCGAGACCGTCGGTGCCTCGTGCCAGGCCGACGCCATGAGGTCCACCAGCACCAGGAGAGGGAAAACCCAGGCCAGCGCGGCCCGGCGGCGAGGAAGTCTCGAGCGACTGGCCCAGAAAAGGACGATGAACCCCACCACGATCAAGGCCGCATCGCGGGTCAGAGCGCCCTTCAACTCCTGACCTAGCCAGCGGAAACGCTGGAGGTGGTAGGGATCGTCCCAGCGCTTGGCGTCGGTCCAGGCGGGAGTGTAAAGATAGACCATGACCGGGATCGAAACCACGATCAACCCGACAGCCAGGAAGAAGGCGCCGCGGAGCCGGACCGCGACAGGCCGAGCCAGACGCTCGACCGCCACGGCCGCCAGGGCCGCCACCGCCAGCGAGACCCAGAGGTGAAAACGGACCGGCTCTCGCGAACTGCCCAGAACCGGAATCAGGTTGGCCTTGTCGTACAGGAACGTGAACTTGCCCAGCATGAGGATGCCGCCCACGGCCGCCAGCAAGACCCAGAAGTTGGTCCAGCGATCGCGCTGCCCAGGCCCCCCCGCGCCGAGCCATGCCAGGACCAGCCCCAAAATTCCAAGATATGTGTTCATCTCATGATAAGGATAATAGCCGTTCATCCAGTCGGTGTCGCGGGCTCGCGTGCCGTAAGCCTCGCGCGCGACCAGCGTGGGCAAGAGTTCCGGCGACCACGAGGCATAGGTCAGATCGGGATAGCTCAGCCCCCCTGCCCTCGGCGAGCGGTCCAGTAGCTCCTTGGACGGAATCCACTGGACCGCCGCCAGCAAGACCCCCAGCGCGACGAGCCCCGCGGCCATTCCCAGCTCCAGCCGGCGTGCGCGGGCTCCCAGACCGGTGGCCCAGCGGTACAGGCCGTAGCAAGCGACGATCCCGGAGGTCAGCAAGAAGTCTTGCAGGTGGCCGGCGAAGACCTGGCACGCCAGCGCGACCGCTCCCAGGACCACACCTCTCCAGCGACGTGTTTCCCAGGACCATTCCAGCCCCCAGACGACAAAAGGCACGCTGACCAGCGCATTGAGCATGCTCGTGTGAACGATGTGAGCCCAGGTGAATCCTCCCAGCCCGAAGAGCGCAGCACCGGTGAGCGCGGCGGCCGGCCGGACATGCCTGCGCAGCCAACCATAGGTCCCCAGGCCGACCAGCCAGATCGACCCGACCGTGTCGAAGTTGAACGCCTTCCAGGTGTCCATCCAGGGATAGAGCAGATATTTGAGCGGATGGAGATAGCCCGCCTGGCTCTCGCTGTACAGCGGCATGCCGCAATAGAGCCAGGGACACCACCGGGAGAACCGGCCGGCCCGCAACTCGTGGGCGAAGAAAGCCCGGTACGGGAAATTGATCTCGGTGATGTCGAAGTAAAAGAACGCCCCGCGCAGGGTGACGGCGTCCCAGAACAGCAAGACGACCGCCCCGCTCCAGATCAAGAGCGCGACAACGTCGGCCCGGCTCCAGGCCGAGGGCGCAAACCAGGGCTCAACTCGCCGCGGAACTTGCTCAGCGTCTGCCACGATCACTCCCCATCACGAGATCGCCCTCGCGGACATGCAAGCCGGACCAGGACCGCTATTATAGAGTTCTCCCGGGTCCTCGCCACGGCCAGTGCACGATCAAGAGCCCTCTCTCGCGATGAAGTACCTTCCCTCCCTCTCGCAGCGCGGAATTCAGGAAGTGCAGGTCTTCCGGAGCACGGCGAACCAGGAGCGTCTCGGGACGTCCGCCGGGCAGCCCGGCCGACCATTCGGGAAACCGATTTGGGAAGATCGGCAACGGAACACCCTTCAGCTTCCGCCCACTGAGGAAGGAAAGCCGATAGACGTCCCAGTAGCTGCCGAAGATGGTCTGGATTTCCGGATGCTTCCGGAGCCACGCGACCGCCGGATCGTCCACCCGCCGTTGCACAAGCCGGAACGACTCGTCGATCCAGCCCAGGTGACGATACCACGCGGCGGCGTCGCACGTGTAGAGCGCCGCGAGCGCCATCGTGGCCGCGAGAACCGCCCAGCGTCGTTTCCCAACCCGGCGGATTGCGTGCCCCACGACCAACCCGCAGCCTGCCGACCAGGGAATGAGCAGGAGGACAAGGTACCGATAGTTATCCGAGTTGAAAATGTTGCGATTGATCAGGAAGCCAGCCAACTCCGCCAAGGCCGTGGCGAGCAAGCCCACGGCAACGGCTCGACAGGCCGCCTCGGTGCTCTCCCAGACGACCCGGACGAGGGCAAGGAATGCCGCCGCCCAGGACGAGAGCGCCAGAACGACCAGCGGCCAGACCCACCACTTCGCCCCCTCGCGGCTGGAACTCCCGTGCTGGATTGGTCCACCCGTGCCCAGAAGCGCGGGGTCGGGGTCGGCCTCGAGACCGGGCAGACGATGGCCGGCGACGAGCCTGGGCAAGCATTCCAGGAAGAGAATCCTCGAATGATCCGCCAGCAACCGGGAATCAAGACTCCAGGAGAACTGCTCGTGATACGCGTCGTGCGGCTCGACCCACCGGCCAATGACTCGCGGCGCGGCACCGGCGAGGAAAGCCGCAATCAGGATCAGAACGTGCACCAAGTCCCGGCCCCTGAAGCGCCTGGCGGCAAGGAGCCCCGCGATGACGATCCCACCCAGCGTCAACGCAAACATCGAGTCGAGGTAGATCCCCAGACCGCACCAGACGCCCAGGGCAATCGATCGCTTCCATCCGAGTCGCGTGAGCCATTCGTACAAGAGCAGCCACGCCCAGCCGCTCCAGGCGACGATCAGCAGGTGTCCGCCGGTGATTCGACCGGAAAGCCAGAGGAGGCCCGTCGAGGCGAACGTCAACGGGACGAGGCTGCCGATTGCCGAGGCCTGGCCGAAGACGCGCCAGACAAGCGCGAAAACACCCACGAGCAGAATCAGATGCGCGACCGTCCCGCCACTGACAAGAGTCTGCGGATTCGCGCCCCAGATCCGCGCGGGGATCCAGCTCAAAAGGACCGCGCCGGTGCCCGTGTAGGGCGTCCCGGGATAGTGCCAGCGCCAGTGCCCGTCGAGCGCCTCCTGGAGGGTCAAGCCGTCCACGGCCAGGTCGCTATCGAGATGAACCGGGGCGTTCACGACGAGAGGAACTCGCAGGAGGATGCTCCAGCCGATCGCCGCCAGCAGGCAGAGCCAGGGAATAAGGCGCGAGCCAGCTCGGTGGCCGATCGTCTGCTTGGAAGAAGAAAGGTTCATGCGGAAGCCACGGCGCCGGGCATGTTGATCGGCCTTGATCAGAGGAACAAGTCGGCGACCGGGCAGCGGAAGCCGGGAAGCTCGGGAAGGTTTTCGATGACGTCGCCTTCCTTGAGCACGAGGGGTGCTTCGTCATCAGACCGATAAATCGCGACGCTGTGGGTCTTAGGATACACGATCCAGACCATGGAGACCCCGGCGCTCAGGTACTCCGCGAGCTTTTCGAAGATCTTGGCGGGCCGGTTGCTCGGCGAGCAGACCTCGACGGCGACGTTGGGAGGAACTGGAAGAAGCTTCGTTCCAACCTCCGAACGAGGCCACCTGTCATGGCTGTAGAAAGAGACATCGGCACCGCGGACGGTGTCTGGGGCGTGCTCGGTCTGTACGGCGGAGTCGTTTGACAGGGCATAGCCGTATCCGCTCTGGCGGCCATAATTCCCCAGAGCGATGACGACGTTCGCACAGACCACTCCATGTTCCGGCATCGCTGGCGGCACTTCAATCACCTCCCCACGAACCAACTCAAAGGCGCCCTCGCCCAGGTCGGCGTTCATGAACTCTTGGGCGGTCATCAGCTTTGTGGGAGAAACGGTTGCCATGATTTGACTCCACGATTTTCAAAAGAGCAAACCCCCGGTTCACACCGCGCCGGCCATGGCCTCGAGCTGCACGATCGACCGGTTCTGCTCCTTGGCAAGGTAATCGCGGCCGTACTTGATGTGAATATGGTCCCAGGGAAGCACTTCCTCGACCGACCGCTCGCGATGACTGTAGAACGGCACGTCGATGCCCAGATCGGCGAAGGTCTTCCACCAGAGTTGCGAGCTGAAGTGCTCCGTCCAGGCGTCGAGCCGGGTCCCGCGCCGCCAGGCTTCCTCGAGCGCGACGGCCACCCGGCGGTCTCCCCGGGTGAGGATGCCCTCGAGCAGGCTGCGCTCGATATCGTGAAACTTGAGCGTCACCGAACGCAGCCGCACGCGCGACCGCAGGTACTTGTGGGCCCAGTGGAAGTACGAGCGCGGCTGCATGCCGTTCCACTGGTAGGGCGTATGGGGCTTGGGGACGAAGTTGGACACTGCGGCAGTGACCTCGGCGTGGCGGCCGGTCACTTCCTTGCCGATCCGGGCGATCGTCTCGGCCATCTCGACGATGCCGTCCAGGTCAGCCTGGCGCTCGCCGGGCAACCCGCACATGAAGTAGAGCTTGACCTTCCGCCACCCTCGGCGAAACGCCTCGGCACAGCCCTCGTACAGATCTTCATTATTGATCGGCTTGCGAATCTGCTCGCGCATGTCGTCGCGGGCCACTTCGGGGGCCAGCGTCAATCCGCTCCGCCGTCCTTCCTGAAGAAGCGCGGGGATCTTCTTCAAGGTTTCCGTGATCCGCAGGCTGGGCAGCGAGATCTTCACGCCCATGGGGATGAAGACCTCGCTCATCCGCGTGACCAGTCGCTCGAAGTCGGGATAGTCGCTGGTGGAAAGCGACAGCAGGCTGATCTCGTCGTAGCCGGTGTTCCGGTAACTTTCCAGAGCGGCCTGGACGATCGTCTCGACGGTCCGGTAGCGAAGCGGGCGCTTGATCACCGTGCTCTGGCAGAACCGGCACTGCCAGGGGCACCCGCGCATGATCTCGATGGCGATCCGGTCGTGCGCCGTCTCGACGAACGGCACGATCGGCCGCGTGGGCAGAGGCGTCCCTTCCAGGTCGCTGATCACGCAGGGGCGAATGGCCGCGGGGACGTCGTCACGCAGCCGGTGAATGTCGACGATCGTCCCAAGGGCGCCGTACTCCGGCTCGTAAAAGCGAGGCGCATAGGCCCAGGAAACGCTCGAAGCGATCCGGGCCAGCTTCTCCTCGCGGGACAGGCCAGAGCCCTTCAACTCGCGCCAGAGGTCGCAGACGACCGGCAGGCTGGGCTCGCCGTCGCCCATCACGAACAGGTCGATGAAAGGCGCCAGCAACTCGGGGTTCTGTCCTCCCGGTCCGCCGGCGATGACCAGGGTGTCGTCCGGCCCCCGGTCGTCGGCATGAAGGGGGATCTTGCCCAGGTCGAGCATGGTCAGCACGTTGGTGTAGCCGATCTCGTACTGGAGCGAGAAGCCGAGGACGTCGAACTGGCAAAGCGGCGTGAACGTCTCCAGACTGTAGAGGGGCAAGCCAGCTTCCCGCAAACGGGCCTCGAAGTCGGGCAGCGGCGTGAAGGCGCGCTCGCACGCCCAGCCGCGGGAATTCATCAACGTGTAGAGCACCTGAAGCCCGTGATGGCTCATCCCCAGCGCGTACGTATCGGGAAATGCCAGGCAGACAGTCCCGGCCGCGGTGCGATGGTCCCGCACCACGCTGTTCAGCTCGCCGCCGATGTACTGCCCCGGGGTGCGAACCCTGGGCAAAACCCGCGCGAACACCGCATCCTTGAGAGCCTGATTGAGCATCGCGTGCCAGCCTGTTCCAGAGCGGTGAGGAAGCCGCGGCCCCGCGAATGGGCAAGTCCGTCCGTTCTGACCGCGATGACGCCAGTCGAAGGGCCGTGGGGGAATGACACATTTGTATCTTACCGGGCGAGCGGATTTCTGAACAGCGGGGGGCCCATGAGTGGCGAGTGGGCAGTTGCGGGTTGCGGGTTGCGAGACGTCAGTT
>JBMFUH010000027.1:0-1964 GCA_049966735.1 Isosphaeraceae bacterium | reverse complement strand
GGGCCCATGAGTGGCGAGTGGGCAGTTGCGGGTTGCGGGTTGCGAGACGTCAGTTCTATTTTCTCGCCACTCATGAGCCACTCGCCACTCATGAGCCACTCGCCACTCGCTACTCATGATGGGCTTGCAAACAGACGCCGCGCTGACTAGACTCAACATACGACGTTCGTCAGAGCATCTCTGTCGGATTCCGGTCCAGGGACATCAGGCGTGGGAGAAGCGTGATGGGCGAGCTGCACCAGCCGGTGGGCAAGGTCTTTCGGCGGTTAAGGTTCCAGCGGTTCCTCACGGCTTTCGTCTGGTCGCTGGCGGCGGCCCTGCTCGTGGTGGCCGTGGTGTTGGGAACGACCAAGGGGCTGGGACGGACGATCCCGTGGCCCCAGTGGCTGCCGTTCGCGATTGCCGGCGGCTGCGGGCTCTTGATCGCGGTCCTGGTCGCCGTCTTCAGCGGAGCCAGCCGCCTCGACGCGGCGGTGGCCATCGATCACGCCTTTCACCTCAGCGAGCGCCTGAGCACGGCCCTCACCTTGCCCGAGAATCTCCGCGACACGCCCGCCGGCAAGGCTCTCCTGGCCGATGCCCGGAAAAAGCTGAAAGACCTGGACGTGGCCGCGGTATTCGGTCCGAGGTTGCCCCGCCGGGCCTGGGTGGTGCTGATTCCAGGAGCCCTGGCGGTTTCCATGCTCTTCGTCCCGCAATGGGTCGAGCGGAAGGTCCTGGCCAAGACCGAGGCCCAGAAGGTCGATAGCAAGGCCCTGTCCAAGCAGGCCCAGGCCCTGTCCAAGAAGATCTCCAGCCAGCGGCAGAACCTTGATAAGGACAAGTACCCCGAGGCCGAGAAGCTGATGGCCCAGATCGAGAAGAAGGCCGAAGAACTGGCCAAGGCCCCTCCCGCCAAGAAGGACCAGCTCTTGATCGAGATGAACAAGCTGACCGACGCCCTCAAGGAGCGGAAGAAGCAGCTCGGCAACCCGGACCAGGTTAACCGCCAGCTCCAGCAGCTCAAGGAGCTAGGGCAAAACGGCCCGGCCGACCAGCTTGCCAAGGAACTGGCCAAGGGCGATTTCAAGAAGGCCGCCGAGCAGCTCAAGCAGCTTCAGGAAAAACTCAAGAACGGCAAGATGAGCGAGGCCGAGAAGAAGGCTCTCGAACAACAGCTCGGCGAGATGGCCAAGAAGCTCAAGGACGTCGCCAACATGGAAGAGCGGAAGAAGCAGCTCGAACAGGCGCTCAAGAATGGCGGGCTGAGCAGGGAGCAATACGAGCGCGAGATGGAGAAGCTCAAACAGCAGTCCAAGAGCCTGCAACAGCTTCAGCAGATCGCCAGCAAGCTCGGCCAGGCGCGGGAGGCCCTCAAGAAGGGAGACTCGAAGCAGGCCGCCGACTCACTGGGCATGACCGAGCAGCAGCTCGCGAACATGGCCAAGCAGCTCGAGGAGCTGGAAGCGCTCGATAGCGCGATGGCCGACGTGCAAGACGCCAAGAACGGCATGGCCAACGACGGCATGAACCAGCTTGGCCAAATGGGCGAAGGCATGAGCGAAATGGGCATGTTCGGGCGCAGGCCGGGCGATGGGCCAGGAGGCCGAGGTCGTGGGTACGGCGACCGTCCGGAGGCTCCCGACGAGACCGCGACCTACTCCACCAAGGTCCGGCAGCAGCTTCACAAGGGCAAGGCCGTGCTCCAGGGCTTCACGCGGCCGAGCAAGACGGTCAAGGGACACAGCGTCATCGACATCCAGGCCGAGATGGAAGCCGCCACCGCTTCCGCGGCCGATGCTCTGTCGAATCAGCGCATTCCCAAGAACGTGGAGCAACACATCCGGGCGTATTACGACCAGATCAACAAGGGGAAGTGAGCTGGTGCGCTTCTCGCTTGCATTGCACACGGTGCTTCGCGCTTGGGAGGCGCTCTAGACCTGAACCAAGCGTGATATATAGCCCGGCGGCCAAGATTTCTCAGA
>JBMFUH010000026.1:0-18665 GCA_049966735.1 Isosphaeraceae bacterium | reverse complement strand
CATCCGGCTCGGCGGCCCAGGCTGATGCAGCCGGGACTCAAGCCGGCACCAACGCGGCCACGCCGCACGAGGAGCAGAACACATGAGCGCCCATTCAGCACGCTTGCAGCACGCCCTCAGGGATCTCCGCGAAAAGTGGGACATCACGCGCGAGTCGTGGGTCGATCAGGTCGCTCGCGACTACGAGAAGAACCATCTCGACCCCGTGGAACACATGGTCAAGCATACGATCGTGGGCATGGACAAGCTCTCGGAAGCCCTGAACAAGATTCGCCGCCAGTGCCAGGAGAACGATTGATTGGAGTGGCTAGTGGTCAGAGTCCACGGAAGAGGATCTGTCATTCCCGCTATTCGCCACGAGTCACTAGCGTGCCGAAAGCGAGCGCAGCCACGGGCAATCTGCCATTTGCCATTCGCCATCCTCCACTAACCACTAACCACCGGCCACTAGCCATGCCTGAGTCACCGCTGATTCAAAAAGAGGTCCTAGCACTCACCGACCTGGAAGCTCTGATCGCCGCTCGATCGAAGGGAGAAACCGAGACAGAGCTGGTCTTCAGCCGCCGCACTGGGAAGGAGGAACGGGAGTTTCAGGTCGCCTCGCATCAGCGATCTTCTCGCTACAAGACCGAGAAGGCAGCGCTCGAGGCGGAATACCAGACGCGGTTGCAGACGATCCTCCAGTCCTTCGAGCGCGACACCCAGGCTGTTCAAAACGAGTACGCGCAGACCAAGCACAAGATCGACCAGCATGCGAAGTCGGAACGAAGCCGGGCGAAAAAGGCCCAGGAGGAGGCCCGCTGGCAGGCGCTCGCGGTGTTCGAGGCCGGCCGCGACGGTGCAATCAAGACGCGGAAGCAAGATGAGCAAACGCTTGTCTTGATCCAGGCGGACTTCGAGGCCGTAAAGGCCGCGGCCATTCCGGTGATTCAGCGTTACCGGAGACTGGCCGGACCGGAGGTGGCGAGTGGTGATTGGCGAGTGGCGAGTGGTAAGGGCAGGTCGGCAGCGGACAGCAGTCCGGCGGCAGCGGACAGCAGTCCGGCGGCAGCGGACAGCGAACTCACTCGCCACTCGCCGCTTGTGACTCTCCAGGAAGCCGTCAAGCGGACTGATGAGGAACTCGTTGCGCTCGAGAAGCAAAAGCTCGCCGCGTTCTTGCTGCCGCGGAATTACTTCTGGCCGTTCATCTTGCTGGCCGCGGGGTTGACGATCGGTCTGGGCATCGCGATCGGCTGGAAGGTGGGCGGCATCCTGGGGCTCGTGCTCACGGTGGCCGCGGCCATCAGCATCCACATCGGGCTTACCAAGGTGGTGCGGCCGTGGGTCGCACGCCACTACTTCCCGCTCTGCCATTCGCTTGAAGAGGCCGAGCGGCTGCTTGTCCAGACCAGTGAGTGGGTCAAGACCGAGTTCGCGCGCAAGCAGAAGGAGATCGAGCAGACCCGGGAAAACGAGGTCAGAAAGGCCGATGAGACCGCGGCCCACCGCCAGGCCGAAGCGGAAGCGCGCCGCGAGCTCGAACAGAAGGCGGCCGACATCACGTTCCCCGCGCGGCTGGCCGAGCTCGAGCAGAAGCGCGACGACGAGCAGAGGCAGGCCAACGAGCATTATCCGCCCCGGATCAAGGCCATGGACGACGCCTACCAGGAAGACATGTGCCAGCTCAAGGAGGCGTATCGCAAGACCACCGAGACCACGAAGCAGCTCTACGACCAGGCCTGGCACAACCTGATCACGACCTGGACCGACGGCCTGGCCCGCGTGGGCGGCCTGGCCGACGAGGTTAACTCGGAGTCCGCTCGCCGCTTTCTGGACTGGGACAAGACGCCCATCGACCAGTGGACCCCGCCCAAGGAAGTGCCGCCAGCCCTGCCCTTCGGCCGGTTCAAGATCGAACTCTCCGATTTCCCCGGCGGCATCCCCGTCGATCCCCGGCTCAAGGAGGCTGGACCGACACGGCTCGACTTGCCGGCTTTGATACCCTTTCCGATCCAGTCGTCCGTGCTGATCAAGACCGCCGACGCCGGCAAGGGCGAGGCGGTCAAGCTGCTCCAGACCCTGATGCTCCGGTTCCTCACGTCCGTGCCGCCCGGCAAGGTCCGGTTCACGATCTTCGACCCCGTCGGCCTGGGCGAGAACTTCGCCGCGTTCATGCACCTGGCGGATTACCACGATCTCCTGGTCACCAGCCGGATCTGGACCGAGGCTCCCCACATCGAGCAGCGATTGACCGACTTGCAGCAGCACATGGAGAACGTGATCCAGAAATACCTGCGCAACGAGTTCGAGACGATCGAGGAATACAACAACTACGCCGGTGAGGTGGCCGAGCCGTTTCGCGTGCTCGTCGCCGCCAACTTCCCGACCAACTTCAACGAGTCGGCCGCGCGGCGGCTGGTCAGCATCGCCAGCACGGGCGCGCGTTGCGGCGTCTATGCGCTCATCTCGCTGGATACCAAGCTCCAGCTTCCTTCCGGCTGCCAGGTCAAGGACCTGGAGCCGCACTGCATCAACATCAACTGGAGGGAAGGACGGCTGGCCTGGCGCGACTCGCACTTCGGCCGCTTCCCCATGACCCTGGACTCTCCGCCCGACTCCGGCACGTTCTCGCAGATCCTCCACGTCGTCGGCGAGAAGGCCCGCGACGCCAACCGCGTCGAGGTCCCCTTCGAGTTCATCGCTCCTCCCCCCGAGGCTTACTGGACTTCGGACAGCCGCGGCGGCGTGGACGTCCCTCTGGGCCGCGCGGGGGCAACCAAGCTTCAGTCGCTGGCCCTGGGCAAAGGGACCAGCCAGCACTCGTTGATTGCCGGCAAGACGGGCTCGGGTAAGTCGACCTTGCTCCACGCCCTGATCACCAACGCCGCCCTTCGCTACAGCCCCGACGAGGTCGAGCTGTACCTGATCGACTTCAAGAAGGGCGTCGAGTTCAAGGTTTACGCCTCCCTCGAGCTGCCGCATGCCAAGGTCATCGCCGTGGAGAGCGAGCGCGAGTTCGGCCTTTCCGTGCTCCAGCGGCTGGACGTCGAGCTGAAGCGCCGGGGCGATCTCTACCGCGAGGTCGGCGTGCAGGACCTGAAGGGATTCCGCGACGCCCGACCCGGCGTACCGATGCCGCGCATTCTCTTCATCGTTGACGAGTTTCAGGAGTTCTTCGTCGAGGACGACAAGATCTCGCAGGAGGTCTCCTTGCTCCTGGACCGCCTGGTCCGGCAAGGTCGGGCCTTCGGCATTCACGTGAACCTGGGCTCGCAGACCCTGGGCGGGGCGTACTCACTGGCCCGGGCCACGCTGGGCCAGATGGCCGTGCGCATCGCGTTGCAGTGCTCCGAGGCCGACGCGCACCTCATCCTCAGCGAAGACAACACCGCCGCCCGCCTGCTCACCAGGCCCGGCGAGGCGATCTACAACGACGCCAACGGCATGATCGAGGGCAACAACCTCTTCCAGGTGGTCTGGCTCTCCGACGAGAAGCGTGAAGACTACCTGCGGCAGATCCAGGAGCTGGCCCGAGCTCGACACCGGCCGCCGGCCGCGCCCATCGTCTTCGAGGGCAACCTGCCCGCCGATGCCAGCAAGAACCCGCTCTTGAACCCTTTGATCGACGCGACGAGCTGGCCCGAGCCGGCTCGCTACGAGCAAGCCTGGCTGGGCGACGCCATCGCGATCAAGGACCCCACGTGCGCAGTGTTTCGCCCTCAGAGCGGCAGCAATCTCTTGATCGTCGGCCAGAACGACGAGGCCGCGCTCGCCATGCTGATCATGGCCGCGCTCGGCATCGCCGCCCAGCATCCGCCACGGCCCACGGGCGGCCTTCAGTTCTACCTGCTCGACGGCAGCCCGGTCGATTCGTCGCTCTCTGGCGAGCTGGCCAAGCTCCAGAACTATATCCCGCACCCGGTCAAGAACGTGACCGCCCGCGAGCTGCCCAAGGTGATGGGCGACATCGCCGCCGAGGTTGAGCGGCGCAGGGACCAGGACACCGAAGAGCTGGCGCCGATTTATCTCTTGATCTACGACATCCAGCGCTTCCGCGACCTGCGCAAGAGTGACGACGACTTCGGCTTCTCATCGAGCTTCGGCGAGGACAAGCCTGCTTCGCCCTCGCAGTCGTTCACCACCATCCTCAAGGAAGGTCCCGCCGTCGGCGTGCACACGATCGTCTGGTGCGACAGCATGAACAACCTGAACCGGACCTTCGACCGCAATGGCCTGCGGGAATTCGAGATCCGCGTCCTCTTCCAGATGAGCGCCAACGACTCCAGCTCGCTCATCGATTCCCCGGCCGCCGGCAAGCTTGGCCCCAACCGCGCGCTCTTCTTCAGCGAGGAAGAGAACCGGACCGAGAAGTTCCGCCCCTACGGCCTTCCCGATCCGAAGTGGCTCGACCGCGTCACCAAGGCCTTCCAGTCCCGGCCCCGGCCAGAGCCGCTCCCGGTTGTCAGCAAGGATGGCAATGGCGCCGCGACGCCTGCTCCGGAGCCAGCGAGCCCGGAGGAAACCGAGCCGACGCCGGAGACAATCTGAAAACCCAATCGGAGAGGAGGCGTCATGCCCACGGTCGCACCAATACCGCCCAGCAGTCCGGCTCAATGGCTGGGTTTACCCGATGTCTACCGGATGACCGTCGACGAGTATGAGCGGCTCACGTCCGCTGGCGCGCTTGACGATCCCCGAGTCGAACTCATCGATGGCTATCTGGTGAAGAAGATGCCAAAGTACCCGCCCCATATCTGGACCGTCTACGCGGTCATCGAAATCCTCAGGATGCTGCTGCCAGGCTGGTGGTGCCGCAAGGAAGATCCTGTCCGGATTCCGCTCTTCGACGAACCGGAACCGGATGTCGCGGTGGTTCGAGGCTCGCGAGACGATTACCGCGGCCGCATTCCAGGTCCTGGCGACATCGCCCTGATCGTTGAGGTCTCCGAAAGCACTCTCGACCGGGACCGAGGATCCAATCGCCGGGCGTACGCGAAGGGCGGAATTCCGTGGTACTGGATCATCAACCTGGTCGACCGTCAGGTCGAAGTGTATTCCGACCCGGGGCCGGATGACGATCAATCTTGCCAGATCTTCAAGCCCGGACAGAGCATCCCGGTCGTGGTCGACAAAGCCGTCGCCGGACAGATTCCCGTCGTGGATATCCTGCCCTGATGCGGCTTCGCGACATTCTTCTCTTCATTGCCTACCTGTACGTGCTGCTCTGGCTGGCGCGCGTCGATCCCGCCGCAAGCGTCGTTTTCGGTCTGGGGGCACCTTCCGCCCTCATAAGCTACCAGTACGTCGAGCACCTGAAGCTCCGCCGCAAGCGGTTCGGCTTTAGCGAAAAAGTTGCGGCATACTTGCTGGGCTTCCTCCTTTCCTTGTTCTTCCTCGTGTGCATTCTCTTCGTCTTGTGTCTTTTGGCGGTTGGCCTGATCTGGCTCTGCACCGGGATGTACTGATCAAGAGAAGGCGGCTCACGCGGCAGCGAGCCTGCTCCACGCCAGGGGCGTGGGCTGGGATCGTTCGGTCGTCATGCCGACCACCAGGTCGTAGACCGCCTGGTTGAGCGGGCAAGGCGTGCCGTTCAGGCGAGCCAGACGGATGAGGTAGCCGTTGTACTGGTCGATCTCGGTCCGGCCCTTCTCGATCTCGCCGGCCATCGAGCAATATGTCCCCCGCAGCGAGGGCTCGAACGCCCAGGCGAGCGCGCGGGCCAGCCACGGCCTGCGGAGAATCGTGGCGACGGTTTCCGGGCGCAAGGGCCCGATTTTGCCCAGCTCGATGCCAGCCTCCGCAAGGATTCGATGGTTCTCCCGCAGCAGTGCCAGGAAGAGCCGGCGGGCGGCCGGCACCGACAGGAGCTTGCCGTTGTCGATGCCGGCCATCGCGGCCAGCGGCGAGACCGCGGCGTTGTACATCAATTTCGCATGTTTGAACGGCTCGATGGCGGCAACCTCCACCACGCGAAACAGCCGGGAGCTTTTGAGCCGGTCGATGACAGGCAACTGCTCCCTGCCCCCTGCTCCCTGCCCCCTGCCCCCGTGACGCCGGCCGATGTGCAAGTCTCCCGGCCGGGTGATCCGCGTGCAGGGCCGGTCCGGCTGACACTCCGAGACGAACGAGGCGATCCCCTCGAATTCGTGCCCGTGCGCGGCCAGTAGCGGGTCGAAGCCGTTCTGGACCGGGATCAACACCACATCTCCGGGCAGCCTGGCCAGCACCGACGCGTTGTTATAACACTTGGTGCACAGCAATATCGTCGCGCCCGACGGCGGCTCCCAGCTTTCAAACGAGACGAAGCGCGTGGCAAGGGGTGCGTGACCGACGACCTGTACTCCCTCGCGCAGCCCCGCCGCCACCTTTCGTGGATTCGCCTCCACGAAGACCACCGGAACTCCCGCGTCCCGCAGGGCATATCCCACCGCACAGCCGATTCCTCCTGCCCCCACGACGTGAATTGCTTCCATGCTTCGTCTCCAGTCTGGTGGTAAACTCCGCTGGATCGTACGATCGGCAACCCTTCCCGTCAACGTGGGAAGAAAAGAACACAACAGCACGACCATCATGCCCGCGTGCCTTGTCTCTGAGCCAGGATCGCCCGGGCCGGTCCCGCGCCGCCGGCCAGGATCAAGGTGGCCGGGCGCGCGCCTCGCGCCCGGAGTTGCTGGCGCAACGTCTCGGGAGCGATATCCAACCCCCTCACCTTGATCTCCAGCGGGCCGAGATCTTGCTCCACGACCAGCCGCCTGAGCTGCTTCAAATCCAGGCGATGCACGTCTTCTACCTCGAAGGCCGCCAGGAACGGCGTGACGAGCAGCTTCTCACTTGTCAGGTAATCCACGTCCGCCGCGATCCGGTAAAGCCCATGCGCCAGCGCGAACGAGTCGAGCAATCCGGAACGAAGCAGGGCAGGATCGGGATCGTACAGGAACTCCGAGATCGGACCGATGGGCGCTCGATCCGCCTTCTGGTCACCGCCGTCACGGTCGGTCCAGGTCACGTCCTCGGGCAAGACCGTGGCGCGGCGGCTGCATCTCACCGGCGCGCCGAACCAGACCGTCGCTTCCTTGCACTCGCCATGCAGGCTGATCAGCTCGACCTCGAACCCCGGACCGGCGAAGTGGCTGCTAAAGTCGCTGGCCGGGCCGAGCTTGATCGCGCCCGCTCGGCCCTCTCTGGAAAGCCTTTGCAAGAATGCCAGCCCAGGCGCGTAGTCGGAAACGCTGCGAGCGCGAACGTGATGTTTAACCCGTCGGTCGGGATCGATATGGACCCAGGCTTTCCCAGGGATCGAAAAACCCTCGGCGCGACACTGGCAGGGCAACACGCGATCGCCGACTTCGTAGGCGGCTGCGTTCCAGGCGAGCCGGCGGCACATGCCGTGGTCAAGATCGACCGCGAGAACCGGCCCTCGATCGGCAAATGCCATGGTATCGCCGCCGATCCCCGCGCAGAGGTCGACGACGAGAGAGCCGGCCTGGAACCGGCGAGCCTTGTGCCGGGCGACGACCTCGGACGTCGCTTGCTCGAGACCGACGGGGTCGAGCCAGAGACACTCGGCGCGAGTGAACTTCGTCCTTGCCCTCGCGCGGCACGATGCCAGGCGGATCGCGGCCGCGACCGCTTCCGGCACGGCCAGCCCGCGCATGCGGTCGATGTCGGCGGGTCGAGGCGTGGACACCTTGGTCACCTCGGCGAGCAGCCGCAGGCCCGCGTTCGTGTTCAGGACCCATGCTTCGGCCTCGTGGCCTGCAAGCAGGCTCGCGTCGCCTTCTCGCGGAACTGAGGTCGAACGGCCAACGCTGTGCGAATAGAATGACATCTCGTACTTGAATCGTCTGATCAGGAGTCTTCACTTGCAGAGCCAGGTTTCATTGTACCCGCCCGTGCCGCCCATTGTCCGGGAACCGCTTCGCCTGGGACAGACCTGTCTCTCTTCGCGGTTCTTCCTGGCGCCCATGGCGGGATACACGAGCCTGGCCTTCCGGCTGGCGTTGCGAAGCTGTGGCGGCCTGGGGCTGGCGACGACCGACCTGGTCAACGCCCGATCCCTGATCGAGCAGCGCCGTCGAGCCCTCGAACTGGCCGAGACCTGCACCGCGGACCGGCCCCTGGCAATCCAGCTCTACGGCCACGTGATCGCCGAGATGGAGCAGGCGGCACGTTGCGTCGAGGCCAGTGGCGCGACGGCGGTCGATATCAACATGGGATGCCCGGTGCGGAAGGTGGTGCGCGGCGGCGGCGGCTCCGCGCTATTGTGCCAGGTGGACCGCGCGGTCGAGCTGGTCGCCGCGTTGGTGCGGGCCGTGTCGATTCCGGTGACGGTCAAGATGCGGCTGGGCTGGGACGACGAATCGCTGACGGCCCCGCTCCTGGCGCGCGAGTTCGAGCAAGTGGGGGCGGCCGGCGTTATCGTGCACGGCCGGACCCGCCAGCAAGGGTTCTCGGGAAAAATCAGCCGCCAGGGCATTCGCGCCGTGGTCGAGGCGGTGTCGCGGATGCCGATCGTGGCCAACGGCGACGTCCGGACGATCGGCGATGCCGCGGCCATGTTCGAGGAAACCGGCTGCGCCGCGATCTCGATCGGCCGCGGCGCGCTCGCCAATCCGTTCTTCTTCCGCCAGCTCGACCACTGGTCGCACACCGGCGACCCGGGCCCGGACCCCAGCTTCGACGAGCGGCTGGACCTCATGACCCGCCACTTCCACGGCCTGGTCGAGCGCCGGGGCGAGTTCTACGCCTGTCTCCAGTTTCGCAAGATTCTCAAGTGGTATTATCACTTCACGCGCATGCCCAAGCCGCTTTATCTGCGGTTGATCAAGCTTTCCAGCGTTTCTCTCTTCGACGAGACCCTGGCGTCCATCCGCGCCGCCGGCCCGTCGAGCAGCCTCCCCGGCCATTTCGAGGCCCACATCCCCGTCCCCACCGGGCCGATTGATAAGTGGTGACTCTCGCGATCCGCTGATCGACTTGTAAACTTCTCCATGGAAGCGGACCCAGTAGGGACTGCTTGGTGAGGTTTCGGACTGAGCAATTGGCGGCTTCCGATTCATCGAGGCTCTTGTGGTTTGTCCAGTTCCCGTCATTGATGCGCGATTGGCAAAGGCTCCGACTCAGTGACCTGGCGTTCCAGGCGCTCGAGCGTGAGCTGATCGATTCCCCGACCAAGGGCCCGGTCATCGAGGGGACCGGCGGCCTTCGAAAATTGCGGTTCGCGCCGCCCGGTTCGGGCAAGGGTCGGAGTGGCTCCTACCGGATCTGTTACGCCTTCTTCCCGGCATACGGAACCATAGCCCTCTTCGTCGTCTTCGGCAAGAACGAGCGCGGTGATCTTTCCCCGGGCGAGGCGCGCGCAACGGCCAGGGCGCTTCAGGCTTTCGAGATCTTGCGAACGGAAGGACTTCAGAGCAAGCGTTTGACCATTCACACCTATCGCACCCCGGCGCTTCCTCGCGTCTACCAACCCGCGGACGTCAAGCGGGTGCGCGAGCTTCTTCGTGCCAGCCAGGCCGTCCTGGCGGAATTCCTCGGGGTCAACGTCAACACCGTGCGATCCTGGGAGCAAGGCAAGCGGCAGCCTCAGCCAATCGCATGTCGGTTCCTCTCGGAGATCGAAGCAGATCCCGAGAACTGGCGAAAGCGGATCTTCCGCCAGCCGGAAAGCGGAGTTCCGGGTGTCGGGCCTCCCGTTCAATAGAGCGCTGTCTCTTCCGCGCAGCCCAGCATCAGGTTGAGGTTCTGCACCGCGACGCCGGCGGCGCCTTTGATGAGGTTGTCCAGGCAGGCGAGGACGAGGACCTGGCCGCGGACCACGCGCACGGTCATGTCGCAGAAGTTGGTGTACGCGGAATCCTTGGTCGCCGGCAGGTGGGAGACGACGCGGATGAACGGGCTCTGGGCGTAGAAGGAACGATAGAGTTCGAGCAGCTCGTGCTCCACGGCCACGCTCTTCGGCCGGGCGTAGACCGTCGCGAAGATGCCCCGGTCCATCGGCACCAGGTGCGGCGTGAAGATGACCTCGACCGGCTCGCCCCGGCCACCCGCGACCGTGGTCAAGACCTGGTCGATCTCCGGCGTGTGCCGGTGCCGTCCCACGTTGTAGGCCGAGAAGCTCTCGTTGCACTCGGGAAAGTGAACGTTCAGCTTGGGCGAGCGTCCCGCGCCCGAGACGCCGCTCTTGGCGTCGATGATGATGCCCGTCCGCTCGATCAGGTCCTCGGCGATCAGAGGCGCCAGGGCCAGGATGCTCGTCGAGGTGTAACAGCCCGGGTTGGCCACCAGCGAGGCGGGCGGAATCTGGTCGCGAAACAGCTCGGGCAGGCCGTAGACAGCGGTCTTGAGCCCTTCCAGATCGGTGTGCTTGTGGCCGTACCAGTCGGCGTAGACCTGAGGATCGGCGAGACGGTAATCGGCGCTCAGGTCGATCACCCGGACGTCGCGCGCACGGAGCGCGGGGGTGACTGCCAAGCTCGCCGTGTGGGGGAGCGCGAGGAAGGCAAAGCGTGCCCGATCGGCGACCTTGTCGGCGTCAAACGGCTCGCAGGCCAGGTCGATCCGTCGGCTCAGGCTGGGGTGCAACGCGTCGAGCCTGGGCGCATCGTCCTGGCGTGAGGTTGCCACGGTAATCTTGACCCGGGGATGGTTGACGAGAATCCGGATCAGCTCCCGTGCCGCGTATCCCGATGCCCCAACGACGGCCACTCCAACCTGACTGCTCACGGCTTGCTCCTCCACCAGTGGCGAGTGGCGAGTGGAGACGCTGCCCACTCGTCCCTGCCTACTGCTCCCTGCTCCCTGCCCCCTGCCTGCTCAGTACGAGCCCCAAACCCCACGCCAGCCACGCCACGCCCGAGATCAAAAGTCCCACGTAAACATCGTGGGCATTGTACTCCAGATGCAAGGTCCAGCGCCCCGCGCCGGGAACCCAGACGCGCTGCCAGCCTCCCGCTCGTTCCCCGAGGCGGAAGGTCGGCAGGATTTCGGCGGGTCCTTCGAGCTCCTTTTCGCCTGACCACCAGGCCCGCCACTGAGGATCGGCCAGTTGACTGACGATCACCCAGCCCGGCCCGTCCACGTCCAGAGACACGTCGAGACGTTCCGAGGATCGCGCTTCGGTCGCGAGCGGTTTTGCCCTGTCGAACAGGTCGAGCAAGGACCTCAGATCGCCTGTCCACGAATCCAGCATGGCCGGGCGCGGAATGGCGGTCAAGGGGAGGAACCAGGCCCGGCTGGGCGCCGGCTCGGGATGACTGATCCGGAACCTGGACGCCCAGCGCCCCTGCCCCGCCACCCTTTCTGGCCCGAACAGCCAGCCGGCCAGGGCGGGATCGTCGATCGTGATCCCGTCGTCGCGACTCGGCCGTTCCCGGGCGATCGTCATCGCATCGACCACCCGAACTCCGACGCCGCAGGCGCGCATGGCCTGCCGCACGGACGACTCAAGCCGCGGCGAGAGAGGCGCCTGCGCCAGCCGGGCGAGCGGCCCCAGGGCCGGCAGGTCGAGCGTCCGGTACGCCGCGATCGGTTCGAGCCCGACGAGCATCGAGAGATTGTGAAAGACGTCGGCAATCCGCGTTCCGGGCGGTTCCTCCGCCAACCTCGCCAGCACGGGGCTCTGCTCCGCCAAGGGACGGAGAGGCGCAACCTCGACTAACCGGTGCTGGCCCAGGATCAGAAGGTCGATGAACGAGAGGACAAAGAGAGACGCTGCGCCGAGAGTCGGATGGCCGCGAAACCGACGGAACGATGCAAGATAACCCACCACCGCGACTACGGCCAGCAGCCCGGCCGTCGCGGCGAGTTCCCGCACGTAGATCGAGCCCCGGCTTTGAAGGAAGCCGTGTGCATTCGAGGGCAGTTCGGGTGACCACGGCAGCGAATGGATGGCCTTCTGGAGCAGTCCGGCAAGCCAGGGATGGTCGCGCGTCGAGCTTCCCAGGATCGCCAGCTCGATGAGAACGAGGGCAAGCGCGATCCAGGCGGCGGCCAGACCGGCCAGCCTGAGCAGCGATCGTCCGGTATCCGGACGCTGGCGGCAGCGATCCAGCCCCTTGCCCGCCAGGATGGCCAGGGCCAGCGAGGTCACCAGCGTCCAGCGCGCGGGGGCCCGGAAGAACGAGAATCCCGGCAGCGCGATCAGCAATCGGAAGCCCGGGACGAAAGGACCCAGGCTGAAATAAAGTGAGACAGCAGCCAGCAATGCCAAAAGCCGTACGACCGGATCGCGCCGGAACGCGTGCCGCAATTCCAGGATCGCCAGAAAGAGCGGGACCAGCCCTACATAAACCAGCAGCTCCTCGGGCGACGTGTGCAAGGGGGTCCAGACCAAGGGCCGCCAGAGGGTCGACCGATGAAACAGCCCGGGCGCGACGAGGTTGACCAGATGCAAGGGCGTCGCCGCACAGAGCGAGAGGTAATCAAAGTCCCGCTGATCGGCCGCCAACCGGGCGAGCCGCGCGGTCGGCCAGAGCTGTAGCGCGGCCAGGGGAAAGACCATCGCCAGGCAGACAGCCAGCGGCAGGGCCCTTCTGAGTGGCGACTGGCGAGTGGCGAGTGGCGAGTGAGCCCCGCGCCTACCGCCCACTGCCTGCTGCCCACCGCCCACGGGCGGCAATGCGGAGCACGGAATGAACTCCGTCCTACTCTTTGATGCGTAGACCGGAATGAATTCCGTCCTACTCTTTTCCCACTGCCCACTGCCCACGGACAACCGCGCCGCCGGGTCGACCAGGAACCAGAGAGCCAGAAGCGCGATCCCGGCCTGGGTCAGGAAGGCGAGCTGGAAGTGTCCCGGCAGGATCTGGAGCACCAGCACCAGGCTGAGCAGAAACACCTTGCCCGTCCGGCTCGAAGCGTCGGCGGCGAGGATCAACCAGGCCAGTCCCCAGGCCCAGGGCATCCACGAACCGGTGGTGTAGCCCCAGGGGTGCGGCAGGTGAATCACGAAGAATCCGGAGCCCGAGAACGCCAACGCCGCGAGGAGCGCTCCCGTGGGCGACACCCCGAACTTTCGCGTAGCCCAGAAGGTCCCCAGCCCTCCCCAGAGCGTGTGCAGCACCAGACTCGCGACATACGCCCACTCCCCCCGCAGCGCCCCGTACAACAACACGTGCGGCGGGTAATACACCCCCATCTGGCTCTCGCCGATGCCGGGGAACCCGAAGCCCCACAGATCATTCCAGAGGGGTAGCCGTCCCGCTGCGAGCGATCGAGAGAGTACACCCATCAAGCCAATGAAGAACTGCGTCACATCACCGCCGACCGGCATCTTGCCGCCCAGGCCGATCGGCCAGAGCCATGCAAGCAACCCAGCAAGCAAGATGGCAAGCGCCAGTAGGTCTTGCTGCCGACCGAGCAAGTCTCCGATCACCCGCAGTCTGTGCGAAGTCTTTATGCCTTCTGTTTTCGCTGAATTATCCAGTTTGATGCTCTGGCCGTTCGGCGGCCATGATTTCGAGGTTTTGGCGGGGAAGCTGAAGGAATTCCTTACAATCCGTTCGCGATTTTACACGGGGGACGACCATCCTGGGGAGGACTCTTGCCGAGCGATAGAGGGTTTGGAAGAGGAGCTCCGCGTGCCCGCGCCCGGTCGATCCTGACGATGGCAGCGTTTCTCCGGATTCTTTGGCATGTAAGATGCTTTCCTCCTTTGCCGTCACCCGGAGGGCTGATGAGTGCGTGGCACTTGCCCCGACGGCCTTGACTCAACAAGGAGGGAGTCATGCTGGTCTTGAGCAGGAAGCTGGGACAGAGCCTTCGCCTGGGAAAGAGCGTGCGGATCACGGTTGTGAAGATCGACGCGAACTCGGTCCGCATCGGTATCGACGCGCCGGAGCATGTCTCGATTCAGCGGCAGGAGATCACGTTCGATATTCCTCAGTCACTCATCGGTGATGCCGTGGAGCGTTGAGGGTTCCTCCCTGATCGCGAGGGCCGCCGACCATGCGGATTGTCATTGCTCCCGACAAGTACAAGGGATCGCTCTCCGCGCTCCAGGTGGCCGAGGCGATGGCCCGAGGCGTGACCGCCGTCGTTCCGGAGGCCGAGATCGATCGCGTGCCGATGGCCGACGGCGGCGAGGGAACCGTCGCCGCGCTCGTCGCCGCGACCGGAGGAAGGGTCCAGGAGACCCTCGTCAACGGCCCTCTGGGCGAGTCGGTGGTGGCTTCGTTTGGAATCCTGGGCGATGGCGAGACCGCCGTCCTGGAAATGGCCTCGGCGTCGGGTCTCTGGCTCGTCCCTCTCGATAGGCGCGACCCGTGGCGGGCCACCACGCGGGGCACGGGGGAGCTGCTCCTGGCGGCGATCGAATGCGGCGTCTCGAAAGTCATCATGGGCATCGGCGGCAGCGCGACCAACGACGCCGGCGCCGGGCTGGGCCAGGCGCTCGGGTTCCGTCTTCTCGATGCCGATGGCCGCGAGATCGGACCAGGCGGCGGCGAGCTAGGTCGGCTGAGCCGGATCGAACGGCCTCGCGATGAGGGACGGCTGAAGGCCGTGGAGATTGCCGTCGCCTGCGACGTGACCAATCCGCTTTGTGGACCGCGGGGCGCCTCGGCGGTTTATGGACCGCAGAAAGGGGCCAGTCCGGAGATGGTCGCCCGGCTCGATGCCAACCTCGACCACTTCGCCACGATCGTGCTCCGCGATCTCGGCCTCGACCTGCGTGACCAGCCCGGCGCGGGGGCGGCCGGCGGTCTGGGAGCGGGGCTGGTGGCCTTCGCCGGGGGACGGCTTCAGCCGGGCGTCGACCTGGTGATCGAGGCCGTGAAGCTGAGAGAGCGGCTCGCTAAGGCTGAGCTTTGTTTGACCGGTGAAGGAGCACTCGACGAGCAGAGCGCCTATGGCAAGACGGCCGTGGGGGTATCTCGGCTGGCGCGGGCGCTGGGCTGTCCCACGCTGGCGATCGCGGGCACAATTGGACCGGGGGCGGAAGCCGTTCTTAACGAGGGGATCACGGCCTATTTCAGCATTTGCCCCGGTCCGATCTCCCTGGCCGAGGCGATGGAACGAGCGGCCGAACTGGTCGAGGCGGCCACCGCCCAGGCGATCCGGGCGTTTCTCGCGGGCAGAACGAGGGGTTGATCGGGACAGACAGCGAGGATTCACCGTGACACGCGATGCGACACCTCCGATCGGCGAATTTGGCCTCATCGACTGGATTCGCCGGAACACAGGCGAGACGCGCCAGGGCACGGTCCAGGGGATTGGCGATGACTGTGCCATCTTCCGGCCCTCGCCTGGCGCGGAGCTTCTGGTCACGACCGACATGCTCCTGGACGGTCGCCACTTCCACCTGGAACGCGACGGCCCGGAGGCGGTCGGATACAAGGCGATGGGGGTGAACCTGTCGGACATTGCCGCGAACGCCGGAGTCCCCCGCGCGGCGGTCGTCTCCGTGGCCTTGCCCCGGACCGGCGGGATTGCCCTGGCGCAGGGCTTGCACGCGGGCCTCAGGCGGATGGCCGACCGGTTCGACGTCGACCTGATCGGCGGCGACACCAACGCCTGGGACGGTTCCTTGATCGTGAACGTGGCCCTCCTGGGCGAGACCACTGTGCATGGGCCGGTCCGACGCTCCGGGGCGCAAGTGGGCGACTGGGTCCTGGTCACCGGTCCCTTGGGCGGATCGTTCTTCCGGGGCAGGCATCTCTGCCCCGAGCCTCGCATCAAGGAGGCCCTTGCACTGAACACACAGGCGCGGTTGCGTGCGATGATCGACATCTCCGACGGCCTTTCGTCCGACCTGGGCCACATCCTCGAGGAAAGCGGCGGGCTGGGGGCTTTGCTGGATGAATCAGCCATTCCAATTCACGCGGATGCAATCGATCAATCGCGCGACGACGGTCTGCCGCCGCTCGATCACGCCCTGCACGACGGCGAGGACTTCGAGCTCTGTCTTGTGGCCTCGCCGGAGGACGCCCGGCGGCTGCTCGCCCATCCTCCCGAGCCGGCGAAACTCTACCGGGTGGGCGAAATCACCTCTGAGCCCGGCTTGCGGCTGCGAGGCGCCGACGGAACGACCGCGGTCCTGGAACCCCGTGGATTTGACCATTTCCGGAACGTCGGCGCATGAATCTCACACGAACTCCTGCCGGGCTGACGATCGACGTTGACTCCGAGGAGGAGACCCGGCGGCTGGGCTTTGCGCTTGCTGGGGTTGTTGAGCCGGGGGAGGTGATCGGCCTGATCGGTCCCTTGGGCGCGGGCAAGACGCGGCTGGTCCGGGCGATCGCCGAGGCGCTGGACGTCGACCCGGCCGCGATCGCCAGCCCGACGTTCGTGCTGATCCACGAGTACGAGGGGCGGATTCCGGTCTACCATTTCGACGCCTACCGCCTGCAATCGCCCGCGGCCTTCGAGGACCTGGGCGTGGCCGATTACTGGAATGCCGGGGGCATCTGCCTCGTCGAGTGGGCCGATCGCGTGCTCGGGCTGCTTCCGGCTGACGCCTGGCTGATCCGGATCGAGCCGGTCGACACGACGAAGCGCCGGGTGTCGCTGGAAGTGCCCGGCCAGGCAGCCGGTGCCATTGAACAGTTGCTCGTTGCCAGTTGCTAGTTGTCAGTGGGCAGTGACTTCACTCGCCATTCGCCACTCGTCACTTGCCATTCGTCACTTGCCACTCGCCACTCGCCACTTCCCATTTGCCCATCGCGAGCTTGCGACCTAGGTTTGCGCGAGGTCTCCAGGAGGCGAGCCAGTCGGAGCTGTCGCCAGAGAGACCGGGCCCCCGGATGGAGATCCCCGCCGTGAACCTGGCTGCTCCCTCGTTGCTTCCACCCCAGTTTGACAAGCAGAACTCGAATGGCCGCAAGGCGTTCTATCCCGAACCCGTGACCAGCTTCGAGGAGGCGAGCCTCGATTATGCCATGCTCGAGGGCCTGGTCCTCAAGTTTCTCTTGAACCTGGGCACAGCCACCGGCCGGAGGATCGCGGCGGAGCTGGGGCTGCCGTTTGGTCCCTTTCCGGAATTCCTCCGCCAGCTCAAGAACCAGCAGATCGTGAACTACGCCAGTAGCAGCGCGGCGAGCGACTTCCATTACACGTTGACCGACCAGGGGCGTGCCCGCGCCCACGCCTACGCCGAGGAATGCACCTACGTGGGCACGGCCCCCGTTCCGTTTGAAGATTACCTGAAGTCGGTGACGGCCCAGACGATCGCCACCGAGCATCCCAAGGAAGAAGACCTGCGGCGGGCCTTCGCCGACCTTTTGATCTCCGAGGAAACCTTCGGCATGCTGGGCCCGGCGATCAACTCCGGGCGCGGGCTGTTTCTCTACGGCTTCCCGGGCAACGGCAAGACGAGCATTGCCGAACGGATCACGCTGTGCTTCGGCACCAGCGTCTGGATTCCCAGGGTGCTCTGCATCGAGGGGCATCTCATCAAGCTCTTCGACATGGCCAACCACGAGCTGATCGAGGAAGCAACCTCCGGCAGCCTGCTGAGCAGCACCGACTTCGACCGTCGCTGGGTGCGGATCCGGCGGCCCACGATCGTCGCCGGCGGCGAGCTGCGGATGGAAGACCTGGAGATCCGCTACGATCCGATGACCAAGCTGAGCGAGGCGCCTCTCCAGCTCAAGAGCAACCTGGGCAGCTTCCTGATCGACGACTTCGGCCGCCAGCGGATGTCTCCCTTCGAGCTGCTCAATCGCTGGATCGTCCCGCTCGAGAAGCGGTACGACTTCCTCAGCCTGGCCAACGGCAAGAAGATCCGCGTTCCGTTCGACCAGCTCATCATCTTCTCGACCAATCTCGAACCCAAGCAGCTCGTGGATGAGGCCTTCCTCCGCCGCATTCCCTACAAGATCCACGCGGCCGACCCCTCGGAAGCCGAGTTCCGCCAGATGATCGAAATCTTCGCGCCCAAGCTCGGTTTTCCCGAGGTGAACCAAAAGGCAGTTGAATATCTGATCACCGAGCATTACCATCGTGTCAGGCGGCCGTTCCGTTGCTGTCAACCGCGCGACCTGCTGCTCCAGATCAGAAACCATTGCATCTACAACGACCTGCCGCTGGAGATGAGGCCGGAATACTTCGACTACGCCGTCCACAACTACTTCACCGTGATGTGAGGAGTGTTCGGCTCGCCCTGACGGTTCCCGCTTCCTCCTGGTAACATGGCCTCGGGAAGGGGTGAACCGCGTATGGAGCTGGCCGATAACGTGGAGCGTTTCGACTGCGACGTCGCCGTCCTGGGCGCGGGAGCCGCGGGGCTGATCGCGGGCATCCGGGCCGCGGAGCGTGGCGCGCGGGTGCTCGTGCTGGAGAAGAACCGTCGCGCGGGGGTCAAGATTTTGATGTCCGGCGGGACGCGGTGCAACCTGACCAACGCCCGAGGCCTGCGCAGGCTTGAGGCTGTCTCCGGACCGATCGATCCGGCCTTCGATCCCTCCGCGTGCCGGGGCAGCCGGGCCATCCAGGATGCCTTCGGCGCAGGTGGCTCGTTCCTTGGCCCCGCGCTGCGGCAGCTCGACGTCGACCAGACCGTTCGCCTGTTCGAAGCCGAAGGCGTCGCGACCAAGATCGAGGCCAACGGCAAGATCTTCCCCGCCACTGACCGCGCCGTGGACGTCGTGGAGGCCCTTCTGAAGCGGCTCTCCCGCGGCGGTGCCCAGTTTCGCGGCCACTGTCCGGTGGCTGCGATCGAACGGCTTGACGGCGGGAGCGGCTTC
>JBMFUH010000025.1:0-18790 GCA_049966735.1 Isosphaeraceae bacterium | reverse complement strand
GATGCTCCACTGGTTTCCGCCTTGATCCCGGCCAAGGACGAGGAAGTCGTGATTGGGGAGTGTCTGACGTCGGTCTGCGGCCAGAACTATCCCCGGCTCGAGATCATTGTGATCGACGACCGCAGCACCGACCGGACCGGCGCGATCGCGCGCGAGCTGGCAAGCCGCGACCCGCGGTTGCGCGTGCTCGAGAACGGTCATCTTCCCCCCGGCTGGACGGGCAAGACTCACGTCCTGCATCAGGCCGTGAGCCAGGCCCACGGCGACTGGCTCTGGTTCCTCGACGCCGACACGGTGCACGCGCCGGAGTTTCTGGGCGTGATGCTGGAACATGCCCGATCCCAGCGCGCGGCGCTCGTGAGTCTCTTGCCCGAGCTGCGCTGCGAGACGTTCTGGGAGCAGCTCGTGCAGCCCTTGGGAGCGATCGTGCTCATGCAGTCGTTCCCGCTTCACCGGGTGAACGACGATCGCGACAAGCTCGCCTTCGCCAACGGCCAGTCGATCCTGGTCGAGCGCTCGGCGTACGACGCGGCCGGCGGCCACGCGGCGGTCCGCGACCGGTTCGTCGAGGACATCGCCATCGCCGCGCAGGTCAAATCCCTCGGCCGCCCCATTCGCACGGTTTTGGTGCGAAACCTGGTGACCTGCCGGATGTACGCCTCGCTAGGACAGCTCATCCGGGGCTGGAGCCGCATCCTCTACGACGCCTTGGACCGCAAGACCTGGCGGCTGGCCCTCCGGCTGCTTGACCCGCTCGTCTTCTGCCAGAGCGGTCACGTCGTCCTGCTAGCCTCGGTGCTCTTGCTCCTCTCCGGTTCAACGGGGTCCTTTGCCTGGTGGCTGCTGGGAATGAGCGTGACCCATCATTTCTTCATGTATGGTGTCTTCCATATCATCTACCGGTCGTCCGTTCCCGGCTCGCGGTTCACGCCGTTGTTTCCGCTGGGCAACCTGATCACCGACTACATCCTGCTGCGCGCCATCAAGATGACGCTGACCGGCCGCGTGACCTGGCGAGGGACGAATTACGGGGGAAGCTCCCCTCCGATCTGACTGACCGAAAGGTTCGCTGGTTGCTGGCAGCGGCCCTCCGGCGGGGTTAGCATGGCGCTGATCCGGTTCCGTCGATTGTGCCCGGCTTCCTTCTCAACAAGGCATGCAAAGGAGGAGTTCATGAAGTCGCCCGCCCAGACCTCGCCGCCCAGCGCCAGCAACGACGTTGGCACCCCTTCTCAATCCCGCGGCCTCTCGCGGCGGGAGTTGATCTTGACCGGCGGCGCCGCGGCCGCGGCGTTTACCATCGTGCCGCGGCATGTGCTGGGCGGCGCGGGGTTCGTCGCCCCCAGCGAGAAGATCACCCTCGCCTGCATCGGCTTCGGCACTCAGGCGATCCGGGAAATCGGCGGCATCCTCGCCAGCCCGGAGGTGCAAGTCGTCGCCGTCTGCGACGTCGAGAAGGACGGACAGCACTACCTGGAATGGGGCAAGAACGGCATCCGCGACACGATCCGGCGGTTGATCGGCGAGCCGTCCTGGCGCGAGGGGGCCAATCACGTTCCCGGCGGCCGCGACGTGGGCAAGGAGGTCGTGGAAAAATACTACGCCAAGGAGCGCGGCAAGGAACACTACAAGGGATGCGCCACGTATGTGGACTTCCGCGAACTGCTGGAGAAAGAGAAGGACGTGACGGCCGTCAAGGTGATGACGCCCGATCACACCCACGCGGTCATCTCGCTGGCGGCCCTCAAAAAGGGAATGAACGTGATCGTGCACAAGCCGCTGGCCAATCGACTGCTCGAGGCCAGGGCGGTCGTCGAGACGGCTCGCGAGCGGAAGATCGCCACGCATTTCATGCCCGCCAGCACGGGCGGCCAGGGACAGAAACTGGCCCTGGAGATGATCAAGAATGGCGCCATCGGCACGCTCCGCGAGATCCACAACTGGTCGATGCGGCCCGTCTGGCCGCAGTTCGCGACCTTGCCGACCGATCGGCCTCCCATCCCCGCCGGGTTCGACTGGCCGCTCTGGCTGGGCCCAGCGCTCGATCGCCCGTACCACCCCTGCTACACCCACACGAACTTTCGCGGCTGGTACGAGTTTGGCGGCGGGTCGATCGCCGACATGGGGCATTACAGCCTCTGGCCGATCTTCCAGATGCTCGAGCTGGAATCGCCGGTGAGCGTGGAATCCACGCCAAGTCATGTGTCAATGGTTTCCGGTGACATCTGCCACAGGATCAGGAACGACTACTCGTTCCCCACCGCCTGCACGATCCGGATGAGGTTCGCCCCCAAGGGACAGCACGCGGGGCTCGACATTTTCTGGTACGACGGCGGCGTCAAGCCCCCCGTCCCCGCAGAGCTCATGGCGGCCAACCAGGAATTCGAGGAAGAAGGCATGCTGTTCGTCGGCGACAAGGGAAAGATCTTGGGCGGCTTCCATGCCGAAGATCCACACCTGATTCCCGAGGCCAGCATGCGCGCCTATCGCCGGGCGCACAACCTGCCCGAGCCGGCTTCCCGCCAGCGCGGGCGCGGAGGGCGACGCGACGGCAATCCCTACGGTCGCAATGCGGCCTGGATCGCGGCCTTCAAGGGAGGCCCCGCGAGCTACGGCGATTTCACCCTCGCCGGCCCGATCAGCGATGCCATGAACCTGGCCTCCATCTCGTTGCGGCTGGGCGGCAAGCGGCTGCTCTGGGATTCCGCCGGCGGGAAGATCACCAATATTCCCAGCGCCAACAAGCTCCTCACGCGTGAATACCGCCCGGGCTGGGAAATCTAGAGTGGTTTTCGGGTCGAAGGCGCATCGTAGGGCCCGCTGTGCGGACCGGTGGCGAGGCATCTGGTCCACACAGCGGACCCTACAATACATAAGAAAGGTGAAAATCATGTCTATGATATCCAGACGAGAGTTCCTGGAGCAGGCCGCCGCCACGTCCGGCCTGGCCGGTTTGCTGCTCGCGAAGGGAGCGGATGTTCGAGCCGACCCGCTGGGCCTGCCGATCGGCAGCCAGGTCTATCCGTTGCGGTCGATGCTCAAGGATTTTCCCGCGTTCGTGAAGGTGATCGCCGAGCTCGGCGTCACCCGGCTCGAGCTCTGTTCGCCGATCGGCTACGGCGCGGACTTCGCGTCCTTGGCCGACGGCAAAGAGGTCCGGAAGATCCTCGCCGATCATGGGTTGAAGGCCGAGAGCTCGCACTTCACGATGGGCGAGCTGCGGAAGAGCCAGGCGAAAAGCATCGCCTGGGCGCGGGAGGTCGGCATCACGCAGATGATCACCGCGACCCTCGGCGGAGGCAACAAGCCGACGCTCGACCAAGTGAAGCAGGCGGCCGAGGAATACAACAAGATCGCCGAGGTGGCGGCGCAGGCCGGCATGCGGCAGGGCCTGCACAACGAGGGCTTCGAGATGTCGATGGTCGACGGCAAGCGCACCTACGACATGCTCCTCGATCTGCTCGATCCCAGGCTGGTGAAGTTCCAGTTCCAGATGTCGACGATCACCGCCGGCTTCATCGCCGCGGACTACTTTCTGAAGTACCCTGGCCGCTTCTTCTCCATGCATCTGCAAGACGTCGACATGAGCGCCCCGGCCACATCGGCCTCGAAAAAAGGCGGTCCAGGTGGCCGACGCCGGCAGATGTATCGACAGGTCGCCGTCGGCCAAGGCAGCATCGACTGGGTCAAGACCTTCAAAGCCGCCCAGACGGGCGGAGTCAAGAACTACTTCGTCGAGCAAAGCTGGGAACTCACGAAGCAGAGCGTGGCGTACCTCAAGGGCCTCAAGGTCTGATCCCGTCACGGCTGAGAAGCCGGCCCCGCAACCCGGCTGGGTCGGTGAGGCTGTAGGGTCCGCTGTGCGGACCCTACAAATAACGCAAGCCGGGCGTTTCGTCCCTCGCAACTGTGCCATTTTGTCAGGGCAACGCCGGAATTGACAGGGAGCAAGCTAGGCCGAGTTCGGCTGTCATGCTACAAGCTATGTCCACCAAAGAACCTACGGCAAACGATTCTCATGGTACGCTGATTGCTGGCAATAGAAGAGCATCCTTGCTGAAGGCAACCGAAAACCGCTGCGCCTGGGCTGAGGCCTGGCCCGACACGTTTGCGAGTGATGATGATGGCAACAGAAACCCCGCGGCAAGAATTCACGTTTCAGGCGGAAATCAAGCAGCTTCTTCATCTCCTCTCACACTCCCTCTACCAGAGCCGCGAGATCGCGATCCGCGAGCTGGTTTCCAATGCGTCCGACGCGCTCGACAAGATGCGCTATGTGGCCCTCACCGAGGAAGCCCACCGCGAGCCCGGTCAGCTCGAGGTCGTGATCGAACCCCGCGAAGGCGAGAAGGAACTGATCATCCGCGACAACGGCATCGGCATGACCCACGACGAGCTGGTGACCAACCTGGGCACGATCGCCCACAGCGGCTCCGGCGAGTTCTTGAAGACGCTTTCGGGCGAGGCCAGGAAGCAGGCCGACCTGTCGCTCATTGGCCAGTTCGGCGTCGGGTTCTACTCGGCGTTCATGATCGCCGACCGTGTCCGCGTGCGCACCCGCAGCTACAAGGAGGAAACCGGCTGGCAGTGGGAATCGGAGGGGACCGGCAGCTTCTCGGTTGCTCCGGCGGAAGGCCCCCTGCCCCGCGGCACCGAGATCGTGCTGCACCTCAAGGACGACGGCAAGGAGCTGGCCACGCCCTTGCGGATCAAGGACATCATCAGACGCTATTCCAGTTTCGTGCCGCACCCGATCCGCCTGGCTTCCGGCGAGGTTCTCAACGATCAGAAACCGGTCTGGGTCGAGCCCAAGAACCAGGTGACCGAGGAGCAGTACACCCGGTTCTACCAGCATCTGACCCACCACACCGAGGAGAAGCCGCTCTGGCACTTGCACCTGGCCGTGGACTCGCCCATCCAGTTCCGCGCCGTGCTTTATTGCCCTCCCACCAACCTGGAACGCTTCGGCTTCGCCCGGCTGGAGCACGGCGTCAATCTTTGTGCCAAGCGCATCCTCGTTCAAAGCGACTGCAAGGACCTGCTGCCCGACTATCTCCGCTTCCTGCGCGGCCTGGTCGACTCGGAAGACCTGCCGCTGAACGTCTCGCGCGAGACGCTCCAGGACAACACGGTGATCCGGCGCATCCGGACATCCTTGATCAAGAGCGTGCTCGACCGGCTGGACACGCTGGCCCGGGAAAGCCCAGAAGATTTCAAGAAATTCACATCCCAGTTTGGCATGACGCTCAAGGAAGGGGCGATCGTCGACCCCGGCCATCGCGAGCGGCTCGCCGGGCTCCTGCGTTTTGCCTCGTCTCGTTCCGACGATGCCCAGCCCACCTGCTCGCTGGACGACTACGTCGGCCGGATGCCCGAAGACCAGAAGCGAATCTACTACCTGGGCGGTCCCGACCTGGCCGCCATCAAGAAGAGCCCGAACCTGGAGATCTTCCGCCGTCGCGGCCTGGAAGTTCTTTACCTCACCGAGCCGATCGACGAATTCGTGATGAATGCGCTCGGGTCGCACAAGGACAAGCCTTTGACGTCGATCGATTCCGACGACCTCGAGCTGCCCGAGACCAAAAAAGACGAAGCGAAGATCGAGTCGGGCGAGGGACCGGAATCCAAGGCCGCCGAAAGCGGCTTCGCCCGCGTGCTCGACCTCTTCCGCCAGGCCGTGGGTCAGCGCGTGCGCGAGGTTCGGGAATCCAAGCGGCTCACGGACAGCCCTTGCTGCCTGGTGAATGCGGAGGGGGGCTTCAGCTCGCAGATGCAGCGGCTGATGAAGCTGGCCAACAAGGACTTTCCCGAGGCCGCGCGGATCCTCGAGATCAACCCGTCGTCTCCCTTGATCCGCCGTCTCTGCAGGTTGAGCGCCAATCCCGAGCACGACGCGTTCATCAAGCAATGCGGCCTTCAGCTCTGGTCCAATGCGCTCTTGCTCGAAGGGATCACTCCCGAGACCGAGGACCTGGTGGCGCGAATCCAGAGCTTCATGGACGAGGCCGCCGAGAAGCGCTCGCCGCTGATTCTGGCGTGAGCCCAAGTGAACTATTGCTTCTCGCCGGTCTTGCCGGGTTTCGCTCCACCGACCTTGTCGGCCAGCGGAAACACGATATCCCCTCCTGCGTGAGTGTACGCGTCGTTCTTCTCCGCGTGGTCGTCGCTGCCGTCCGGACCCACGCTGTAGAGCAGCCAGGCGTTCTCGACCGGGCGGAGAGGTCTCTCCTCTCTGACCTCGTTGATCGGATCGAGCGAACCCAGGGGAAGCAGCTTCTGGCCGGATGATCGGACGTAACCGAAAAGGCGGAGCGGCTTGTACGGATCGGTAGGCAGATTGGGGAGCAAACCCTCAGCCTCCAGCGTCAAGAGGCTGTCGGGCAGCTTCCCGTCGTGCGAGAGCTGCCAGACCCGCAGGGCGAGAATCTGCACCAGTGCACGGCGGCCGACTTCATTGCGCCAATAGTTGCGCAGGTAAGCTTCCATGGGAGCGGGCGCGTACCTCACCAGCGGTGTGCTCTTCTCGATCTCATTCAGCGTCCATGGATCGACGAGGGCCGGGCCGTGTGGGTTGTCGCTGAGCGCGAGAAACGGATAACCACCGACGTTCGTGTTCGCCTTGTCTGATAGATAGCGTCCGTCGCTCGTTTCCACGATCCTCGAGGCGTAAAGCAATCGGAAGGCTCGGCGCGCCCGCTCCAGTTCCCAGGGAGTCGTGACCACATCGGTCCAGAGTGCGTCAGTCCACTCGATCTTCTTGCGCCCTTCCGTGACCATGCGGAGGATCTCGTCGGCCAGTTCCGCTCGCGGCAGCTTGGCGGTGTTCTCGATGCTCAGCGCCTCGAAGCGGATGGGATCGGCGGGGTCCGCCTTGGGCAGCCCGCGAAAAGTCTCCAGCGCGGAGCGGAGCCGCAGGGCGGTCTGCTTTTTGTCCGCGGCCCAGACCATGGTCAGCTCCAGAGCCTGCTTTTCCACATTGCTGCTTGTGAATGCCTGCGCCCAGGGGACTGCGCCTCCAAAGTGCTGGGCCATCCGGAACAGGAGCCGAATATCTTTCCAGGCTCCGTCGAGGTCACCCTTCGCCATGTGCTCACGGACCGAGAGCGTCACGAGGGGGGAGAGACTTCCGATCGGCGGTTGTTGAGCGGCGATCGGGCTGAAGAAGGTCTGCTTCTCGATGGGACCAAACTGACAGAAGGGTCTCTCGGCAGTCTGACGAATCAATTCCAAGACCTTGGCGTTGTTCTGTTGCCAGGTCTTGATGTCCGTGGGGATGTCGCCCCAGTTCTTGCCCAGAGACTGGTACAGATCCTTGGGAGCAGGCGTGAGCGTCCTGCCGGCCTGGCGGTAGAGATCGGCGGCATTTTCCTCGGTGGGGATGGCCGCCGACATGCGAATCGTGAACAGCCTGGCATCCCGGGAGGGTTCCAGAACGGGGACGCTCACGACGCGGTCAGTCACATAGGCGGCGAAGAGCAACCCGAACGGAACGGCGAGAAGCGCCGCCAGCTTCAACCATTTCGCCGCTCCGGGCCGGTCGAGCATCCATTCCCTGGTCCAGACAAAGCTGACGGCCAGAAAGAGCGCGGGGACCATGGCCAGGAACGGGGTGGAAATGATCCCGATTTGCAAAAGCACGGTCCCCACCGGTGCCAGGGTCAGGATCAAAAGGACGCTGACCATCCCGGCCGTGATGCCCCGGCGGATGACCATTCCGCACAAGACGCTGACCGCCAGGGCCAGGAACCAGACCAGCACGAATGACGCGAGAGGGATACGCTGGGGCCCACCAGAGACCACGAAGCCAATCGCAGTCAGTTCGAAGAGAATCCCCAGCCCGACTGTCCAGACAGCGATCCGGACCAGCCAGACGAGCGAGGGCCGGATACCGTGATGGGCCAGGAACCGATAGGACTTCGAAGGGTTCTCGGAGCCGAAGATACCGACCCCGCCCACGACGGCGATACCGATCTGGAAGAGAAACCAGTACAGCGCTTGATCGAGGGATCGGTTCCACAACGACAGTAGCACAGGCGCGAATATGGCGATCAGGAACATCCACCACCAGACCCGACTGATTTGGCGAATCGCCTGCCAGGCGAGCCTGGAGGCCGAGGACATTCCAGACGCCACGACCGAAGCGCGATCCGCGACAGCCTTTTCCGACAGGCTTGCTCTCGAAGTCAATCGCGTCGACGAACCGGGAAAGAGCGTCTTGCGCGGTGGGCCCAGCTTCACGAACAAGGCGGCCGAGGTGATTGTGGTCACGACCGCAAGAGCCAGATGGACGCCCCATTGTTCGCTCAGAGGCAGCGCCGGGTGAAAACCGGCGTCGAGAATTGGAAAGGAGAGTCCCGTTGCACAGACGGCCAGCGCGGCGGTCACCAGGGCATTTCCCAGGAAGGCTGACCAGAAGAGCCCCCAGCCCAGGACTTCCAGCACGATCACGACACCGGGAACGAAGCTCCGCGCTGCCGCCTCGAACTCAACCTTGACTGTGCCAGCCGCCGCAAGACCCAGCACGACCAGCCCGAACGCAAGGGTGGTCACGAACGCGAACGAGGTCTTCGTCGTCCAGAGTCGCCAGCGCTCGATGGGCAACGAGTCGAGCAGGTCAAGCGTCCGGTTCTCGCGCTCGCCGGCGAAGCTGGCGGCCGCCACGGCGAACGCGTACAAGCAGGTCCAGCGCAAGGCCAGAACGGCCAGGGCTCCAGTACGGGCCTCGTCGCCAGAGAAATGGAGCACGAGAATTTGCACTGCGGCCGCTATAACAAGCAAGAAAGCCCAGATCGGCCAGAACATCCTGGCTTCCTTCCACCACAAGCGCGCGACCATGAGAGTCGATCTCCCGGACAGGAACGTTGAGTCGAAGAGAAAGCCGTCAGGCGACGTGCACCGCCGCTGCCGGCGACGGCGCTTGAGGACGGCGGCCACGCATGTAACCGATATAGATTTCCTCAAAGCTGGGCGTTTCCAAGCCGAGCGACTCGACGCCGGGGATGGCGCGTACGCTCTCGGCCGCGGCGCGGTCGCGGGCCCGGACCAGCCAGTGGGCCTGCCTGGGGGCGTCGGCGCCGTCGATCAGCTCGACGGGCAAGTTCGCGGGCGGAGCCAGCGGATGGTCCCGGCTGGTGAAGGTGATCGCCAGCAGGAAGGTCTTCGCCTTCAGCTCGTCCAGCGGCTCGGCGAGGATCAGCTCCCCCTGGTGGAGCATGGCGGCGTGGCTGGCGACGCGCTCGACTTCGCCGATCTGATGGCTCGAGAGGAGCACGGTCCGCCCCGTGCTGGCCAGGTCGACCAGGCTTTCGAGGAACTCGCGGCGGACCAGCGCGTCCAGCCCCGAGGTCGGCTCGTCGAGCACCAGAAGAGCCGGGTCGGACGCCAACGCCAACGCCAGGGAGACCTTGGCCCGCATGCCCTTGGAAAGCGCCTTGATCTTCCGCTTGGGCGGCAAGCTGAAACCGTCCGTAAGCTCGACATAGCGCTTCTGTATAGGTGGCGGGGCCGGTGCGCGCGTCGGGATGAAAACCGGCCGCGAACCAACCGATCTCGGCGACCGTCATCCAGTCGTAGAGAGCGGGCTGTTCGGGCACGTAGCCCACGCGTCGGCGGATCTCCAGTCCCATTCGCGACGAGTCCAGGCCCAGCACGCTGGATTTCCCGCCGTTGGCGGACAGCAGGCCCAGGAGGATCTGAATGGTCGTGGTTTTCCCCGCGCCGTTCTCTCCCAAGAGACCGAAGAGCGATCCCTCCGGCACGTCGAGCGAAAGGCCGTCCACGGCGACCTGGCCGCGGAAGCGCTTGGTCAGTTTTTCGATGCGGATCGCCGGATTTGCCTGACTGGTCGTCACGAGTTCCTCCCGGCCGCCTCGCCGGCGGCGCCGTTCTGCCTGGCCCATTCTTCATGCAAGATGATCTCGATCAACGCGGGGTCCAGCTCGGTGCGCCGGGCCTCGTCGATGGCCGCGCGGAGCCGACCGCGGACGAACTCCGCCCGCGCCTGGCGACAGCGTTCGACCGCTCCCTCGGCCACCTGGAGGCCCGTTCCCCGGACCGGCTCGATGAGTCCTTCGTTCTGTAGCTCCCGGTACGCCCGGGCCACCGTGTTGGGGTTGACCACGAGCTGCCGGGACAGATCGCGGACCGACGGCACCAGTTCCCCGGGCCGTAACACCCCCGCCGCCACGGCAAACTTCACCCGGTCGGCAATCTGCCCGTAAATCGGCCGACTGTCCGCCGCGGTCAGATCAAGCAGGATCATGGAAGCCCTCCTACTGTGCTACGTCGCTAGTACAGTATTCGCGGTGATCGGACAGGTGTCAAGAGGGCTACGGATTCTTTGTCGGGGCGAAGAGTCCCGGGGCCGAAATCACGGTAATCCGTCGTTACCTGAACTGGCTTTCCGCTGGAACGCCTCGGAGGGACTTGCTCACTGCACGATCTCAGAAGAGCGTCGCGAATCCCGCGGCCTTGAAATGGGCGTCGTTGGTGAAGGCCTCGGTCAGACCGAACCGGCGCATCACGATGAACGAGACATGGTCGACGATGCTTGCAGTGCCAGACTCGCGTCTTTCAAAGGCGTTCCATGCTTGTTCGATATCTTCGGAAGTCGGTTCGATCAGAGCTTGGCGAGCCAAGAGCGCTCGTCGCAAACCGGTCACATCGTTGCGGAATGTCCTTCGGGCCGCGGCGTTGCCACATTCCAGCAAGACATAGCTCGTTATCACCAGCCTGCGCCCTTGCGCGGCGAGTGTGGCAAAGACCGGCGCTGCCACCGGGTTCCACTGATCGTCCGCGTTCCAGATTGCCAGCAGGCCCACCGTGTCGGGGAAGACCGGCTGTCGGCTCATGGTTCTACCTCATCGTGGCGCCCCGCGAGGTCGGGCTCGCCAGTTGAAGTGGCGATGAGAAAGGATCTCGTAGACCTCATCCCAGGAGCCTGGGCCGGCTTCCGATGGTTCCTCTCCATCCTGGTTGAGGGGGCGGATGTTGATGAGTACTTCGCAGTGGTCTGGCAAGTTCACGGGATCGCTGGGGCGGAACACGCCGTCCGCGAACACCGCATGGATGTCTTTCATCGCTGACTCCAGTTCAGGCCCGAGAATCAGGCTTTTCTAGAGATTATACGCCCGTTTACCCACGAGCGGAGAATCTCCATCGCCCTCGACACCGCTGCGATGTTCTCTGGTTCGTTCAACCATCGGCTCACGCCGGAGGGGTGGGGCAGGGGGATGTAGCAGACGCCGTCGCGCACGGACGAGGTTCCCACGATGGCCGTCAACGACTCGACCCGTCCCAGGAATGTCCGGATTGCCAGCAGACCCACCAGGAGGATGATTCGGGGCTGGAGGGTCGCGATCAGCTCGTCGAGCCAGGGCCGGCAGAGGTCCTGTTCCCGGCGCGAGGGGACCCGGTCGCCCCTGGCGCCTGGCAGGCGGCCGGGATAGCAGCGGGTGATGGCGGCGAAGTGGACCTGGCGATAGAAGTCGTCGCGGGGAATGCCGCCCAGTTCCAGCCAGGCGCGGAGCTTGTCCCCCGCGGCCCCGGCGAAAGGAAGGTCACTCCGCGTGGCCTGAAGTCCGGGGGCCTGACCGATCAGGAGGATCCGAGGCGCGGGGGCGTCGGGCTCGGGATCACGCGCGATGGGGAACGATTCCCGATCGTCGAGCAGCCCGGCAAGGTGGCACTTGCGGCACTCCCGGATGCGCTCGTTGAGCGCGATCAGGTGGGAATGTGAAGAATGATTATGTGTTGGTCGGCCGCTCATGTCGCTTTGGACTGGCTGGAACCCGAGTTTGCCGACCGTGCCCTGGCCTGCGCCAGCCGGTTCACGAACTCGGTATGTTCCGGGCTTTGCAAGCCCTGCTGCAAGACGGCCAGGACCTTGGCCAGATCACCGGCCAGAAGCGCGGCCGGATCGAGCCAGAGACCCGGAAAGACGACGCTCCGGTAGATTCCGTCCGCGGCAAGGGGCAGCGGTTCGTATCGTCCTTTGCTCAGGATGAACCAGTCGAGCTGTCGGTCGAGCACGCGCCAGACGATATATTCGCGGGCGCCGTTCCTGCGGTAGACCGTTCGCTTCTCGTGCAGGTCGTAGCTGGCAGTGCTGGAGGAGACCTCGGCGACAAGCTCGGGCGCACGTTCGATGTAATCGTCCTCGCTGATCTTTGCCTGGCCGCCACATTCAGGCACGATGAAGAGAAACTCGTCGGGCTGGGGCATGTTGTCCAGGTCGAGGCGGATGCTGGTGTTGTTACCCCCCTCCACGCCAGGAGTCGCAAGCTCATAGCTGGCCAACCACAAGCCGAGATGCCTGTGAGGGTGGCCGTGTTTGCGATATCCTACGGGCGACGGCATGTGGACGACTCCTTCGATCAATTCGGCCTTCTTCAGATCAGGCATCGCGTCGTAGCGGCGCTCGAACTCGTCGCGGGTCAGGTGATCGCCGTTCTCGAGCTGCGGGATCGTCTCGACCTGCCGTTCAACCGGTGCGGCCTCGGTAACAGTGGCCATCATGCTTTCTCCTCGAGTTCGGAGTTCTGGTCGTCCTGGTCAAGGGCCGCGGCCCAGAGGGCCGGCAAGGCGGTCTCCAGGCCCGGCAGAATCGTGCTCTTCGCCTGCTGGTCGCCGCGGAACACCTGCTCGACCCATGTGTCTCCGTCGCGCACCAGGACGGTGAGAATCCGCGCGATGGGGTCGACGATCCAGTACTCGCGGATGCCGAAGGCCAGATACTCCTCTCGCTTGGTCACATAATCACGCTCGTGGGCTTCGTGGCCCTCGGAGACGACTTCCATGACGAGCACCGGAGGCCGCCCGCCGCGCGGGTCTCGGGGAGTGTTGTGGAGAACGATGGCGATGTCGGGATTTCGACTCGAGATCATGGCAGGGAGCCAGAGACGAAACTCGCCGGCTTCTCCGGCCTGAAAGATCTTGCCTGGGTGCCTCGTGTGGTAATCCACGATCATCTGGAGGAGAGTCCAGACGATCAATCCGTGAGGCTGACCGGGTACATACGTCACTTCGAGCATCCCCCGAGCAAGTTCATAACGAAATCCCTCCTCGAACTCCCCCTCCATGAACTCTTCGAGGGTCATCTTGCGGCCGTGGTCAGCGGGACGAATCTGGAGGACAGTGGCTGTGGCCATGAGCGACACGAACTCCTGAAGAAGGGTCTGGTCTCCTCCTCGTTATTCTACCACGACCTGATCCGTTTCATGATGTCTCCGCAGCGAAACGGCCCGCCTGCTCGGCGGGAGCAGACGGGCCGTGGTTGGGCAGAATTTGCAGCCTGGTGGTCCGATCACTCCTTGGCCGTGGCCGTTGCCGCGGGGGCGTGGGTCTCGTCGCGATAGCGGGCGAAGGCTGGGCCCTTCTCGGCCAGGGCCTCGAGGGCCTCGGGGTGAATGCGGACCTCGGCTTCCAGGTGGGCCTTGAAGCCAGTGCCGGCGGGAACGAGGTGGCCCAGGATCACGTTTTCCTTGAGGCCCACCAGGAAGTCGACCTTGCCGGCCAGGGCGGCCTCGGTGAGAACCTTGGTGGTCTCCTGGAAGCTGGCGGCCGAGATGAAGCTCTCGGACTGCACGGCGGCCTTGGTGATCCCCAGAAGCTGGGTGCTGGCCGCGGCCGGCTTGGTGCGGAGCCACTCGGCCTTCCTGCCGCCGGCCGACTCGGTACGGAGGTTTTCCTGCTCGAAATGCTCGCGGGGGACGATGTCGCCGACGCGGAACTCGGTGTCGCCGCTGTCCTTCACCTTGACGCAGTTCATCAGTTCCTGGTTGACCCTGCGGAACTCGAACTTGTCGATGACCGAGCCGGGCAAGAGCCCGGTGTCGCCGACGCTCTCCACCCGCACCTTGCGGAGCATCTGGGCGATGATGATCTCCAGGTGCTTGTCGTCGATTTCCACGCGCTGGGAGCGGTAGACGTTCTGGATCTCGCGAAGCAGGTAGCGCTGCACTGCTTCCTCGCCGGAGATCCGCAGAATGTCGTGCGGCACCAGGGGGCCTTCCACCAGCGGGTCGCCGGCGCGGACGCGGTCGGAACCGTGCACGCGGAGGTACTTGCCGTGGGGCACCAGGTGTTCGCGCTCGATGCCGCTCTCGTTGCGGACGATGATCGTCCGCTTGCCCCGCCGCTTCTCGTCCAGCAGGTCGACCCGGCCGTCGATCTCGGCGATGACCGCCGGCTCCTTGGGCCGCCTGGCCTCGAACAGTTCGGTCACGCGAGGCAAGCCGCCGGTGATGTCCTGCGTCCCTCCCACCTCGCGCGGGGTCTTGGCCAGGAGCGTGCCGGCCGAGATCATCTGGCCATTGTCGACCTCGATGCTCGCCCGTTCAGGAATATACTTATAATCAAGTGTTTTCCCTTCAGCGTCCTCGATGACGATCTGCGGGTGCAGGTCTCCCTTGTGCTCGATGATGGTGCGGCGGACGTGGCCGGAGGGGTCGGCCTCGACCTTCATGGTCTCGCCGTCGACGATGTCGTCGAAGCGAACCTTGCCGCCGACCTCGGCGAGGATGGGAATGTTGTGCGGGTCCCATTCGCAGAGCATCTGGCCGCGGTTGATCTGTTGACCGTCCTGGACGGTCATCACGGCGCCGTCGGGCACGTCGTACTTCTCCAGCTCGCGCCCCCTGGCGTCGAGGATCTGGATTTCACCGTTGCGGGACAGGGCGATCTGCTTGCCCTCGTCGTTGGTGACGATGCTGATGCCGACGAACTTGACCTTGCCCTCGCGCTTGCTCTTGACGTCCTTCTCCTCGACGCCGCGGGTGGCGACGCCGCCGATGTGGAAGGTACGCATGGTAAGCTGGGTGCCGGGCTCGCCGATCGACTGGGCGGCGATGATGCCCACGGCCATGCCCACCTCGTCGAGCTGACCGGTGGCCAGGTCCATGCCGTAGCAAGAGCGGCAGACGCCCAGCGATGCCTCGCAGGTCATCGGGCTGCGGACCTGGATCTTCTCGATCTGCATTTCCTCGAGCTTCTTGGCCGCCGCCAGGGTGATCATCTCGTTTTCCCGGACGATCACCGCGTCGGTGATCGGGTCGACGATGTTCACGCGGCTGACCCGGCCGCGGATCGACTGGGCCAGGCTGACCTCGACCTTCTCGCCCTTGTAGATGACCCCCTTGGTGATGCCCTGCGAGGTGCCGCAGTCGTGCATGGTGATCACGACGTTCTGGGCGACGTCGGCGAGCTTGCGGGTCAGATAGCCGCTGTCGGCCGTCTTGAGCGCGGTGTCGGCCAGCCCTTTGCGGGCGCCGTGGGTCGAGCTGAAGTACTCCAGCACCGACAGTCCCTCGCGGAAGTTGGCCTTGATCGGCGTCTCGATGATCTTGCCCGAGGGCTTGGCCATCAGTCCGCGCATGCCGGCGAGTTGGCGAATCTGCTCGACGCCGCCGCGGGCTCCGGACTCGGCCATCAGGAAGATCGGGTTCAGGTAGATCTCGTTCTCGCGGGTGTCGTTGCGCAACGCCTCCATCATCTCGGCCGTGATCCGCTCACGAGCGTGGGTCCAGGCGTCGAGCACCTTGTTGTACCGCTCCTGGTCGGTGATGATCCCGCGCTGGTAGAGCCTGTTGTTCTTCTGGACCTCCTTCTCGGCCTCGGCGATGATGTGGTCCTTGGAGGTGGGCGTCTTGAGGTCGTCGGTGGCGAACGAGAGCCCGGACCGGGTCGACTCGCGGAAGCCCAGGTCCTTCATCCGGTCCAAGAGTGCGATCGTCTCGCGCCGGCCCAGGATCTGGTAGCAGTCGGCGATGATGCCCTGGAGCTGCTTCTGACCGAGGGTCAGGTTGTAGTAGGGCATCTTGTGGTGCAGGATGTCGTTGAAGATGACCCGGCCGACGGTGGTCTTGACGACCATGCCTGGCGAGAACTCCTTCTCACCGTCGCCCCGCAACCGCTTGTGAGCCGGCAGCCGGAGCTTGATCAGGGCGTGGAGGCCGACCTTCCCCTGGCTATGGGCCAGGAAGACCTCGTTGGGCGTGGCGAAGACCATGCCGTCGCCCAGCTCGCCGATCCGGCTGACCGTCAGGTAATAGGAACCCATGACGATGTCCTGGGTCGGGCTGATGATCGGGTTGCCGTTGGCGGGGCTGAAGATGTTGTTGGTGGCCATCATCAGCGTCATGGCCTCGACCTGCGCCTCGATCGAGAGCGGCAGGTGGACGGCCATCTGGTCGCCGTCGAAGTCGGCGTTGAACCCCTTGCAGACCAGGGGGTGAATCCGGATCGCGTTGCCCTCGACGAGCACCGGCTCGAACGCCTGGATGCCCATGCGGTGCAGGGTCGGGGCGCGGTTGAGGAGCACCGGGTGGTTGCGGATGACCTCTTCGAGGATGTCCCAGACCTCCTCGCTGCGCCGTTCCAGCATCTTCTTGGCCGACTTGATCGTGTCGGCGTGGCCCAGCTCCTTGAGCCGGCGGATGATGAAGGGCTGGAAGAGCTCCAGGGCGATCTTCTTGGGCAGGCCGCACTGGTGCAGCTTGAGGTCGGGGCCGACCACGATCACCGAGCGGGCCGAATAGTCGACGCGCTTGCCCAGCAGGTTCTCGCGGAACCGCCCCTGCTTGCCCTTGATCATGTCGGTGAGCGACTTGAGCGGGCGGTTGGACGATCCCAGCACGGGCCGCTTGCACCGGTTGTTGTCGAAGAGGGCGTCGACGGCCTGCTGGAGCATCCGCTTCTCGTTGCGGATGATGACCTCCGGCGCGTTCAGGTCGACGAGCTTCTTGAGCCGGTTGTTGCGGTTGATGATCCGGCGATACAGGTCGTTCAAGTCACTGGTGGCGAAGTTGCCGGAGTCGAGCAGGACCAGCGGGCGCAGGTCCGGCGGGATGACCGGAATGCACTCCAGGACCATCCACTCGGGACGGTTGTCGCTGTCGCGCAGGGCCTCGACGACCTTGAGCCGCTTGGTCAGGTCCTTGATTTTCTGCTTGCTGGTGGTCTCGACCAGCTCCTGGCGGAGCTTCTTGGACAGGCTGACGAGGTCGAGCCGCATGAGCAGCTTGCGCACGGCCTCGGCCCCCATGTCGGCCTGGAAGGTGTCGCCATACTGCTCGCGACCCTTGCGAAACTCATCCTCGGTGAGAAGCTGGCGTTCCTTGAGCGGGGTCTCGCCGGGGTCGACGACCACATAATCCTGGAAGTAGATGATCCGCTCCAGGTTGGTCGTCCGCATGTCGAGCAGGGTGCCCAGGCGGCTGGGCATGGCCTTGAAGAACCAGATGTGGACCACCGGCGCGGCCAGCTCGATGTGTCCCATCCGCTTGCGGCGCACCCGCGAATGGGTGACCTTGACCCCACACCGATCGCAGATCATTCCCTTGTATTTCATCCCGCGGTACTTGCCGCAGGCGCACTCCCAGTCCTTTTCCGGGCCAAAGATCCGCTCGCAAAAGAGTCCGTCCTTTTCCGGCCGGTACGTCCGGTAATTGATGGTCTCCGGCTTCTTCACCTCGCCGAAGGACCAGCTCCGGATATCGTACGGGCTGGCAAGCCCGATCTTGACCGCACCGTAATCGTTGATACGATCGTAGGCACTTTCGCCCATGCTCACGAGACACTCTCCTCCACGCGGGTTCGGCGGTGCCGATGCGGGGTGGTTGGGGTGGGTGAAAGCGACGGTTGTGCTCGTCGGCTCGCGCCGGAGCGACCGCCCATCTCATTGCTCGTTCCGCTCTTCACTCTTTCTCACGTCGCGCCGGTGAGAGTAGAACAGGGTGAATTCCGTTCTACGCGCCTCAAACAAAAAAAGCCCGCAAGCCCGCCATCCCGTCCACCAGGAAGGCAGCCGCGGTTTTTCGGGTCGCTCTCAGACCCAGGGAGACAAGCCCGATTCCTCCCTGACCGGTGTGTCGGTCAAACTCCAGCGCGAAAGCCTCGTCAAGTCGACCACGGCGGCACACACGAAACCCCAGAATCAGCGCAGACGGCTTCCGTTGGAGTCGCATTCGAGCATCATAAGCAATCTCAGGACCAAATCCAAGCGAAAATTCTCTGACTCGGGAGTATTTTTCCCCAAGCCGCCGAGATATCACCCCAGCATGGTATTTCTCGCTGGCGATTATGAAGAAAGCATGAAGGTTGGGTTTGTTCCGTCGAAGCGTGCGTCTTGAGTGTCCGCGCTGCGGACCAAATGTCCCGGCCTGATCGCAAGGAAGACGAATCAGCCACGGCTGAACACGGATAGGAGCCAAGTATTGTAGGACCCGCTATGCGAACCGAATGCGCAGGATTTGGGCATCCGAAAACATAGTTTAGGCGAAACTGTCAAACGTCATGGCCTGTGAGTGTGACATTCCGTGATCTTGTCGAATGTTGGGACCGATCCTCGAAATGGAGTCAGTGTCGATCACCAAGACGGCAGCGCACGGGGTGGCTGAGCGGGGGACAACGTGATCGGCGCATACACCAGCGTTGCTCGGCACGTTGCGAAAAACGCGGAGTCAGATTGAACCAGGAATAGGGCGTGTCGAGGCTTGGTGCGGACAGACTGCCCAGGCAATCGACGATCGTGAGCCAAACGTGGCGGTTGGGGCCACCGCCTATTCACTCGCCGCAGACCGCCACGAACCGCGACAGGACGACCAGGCCGCCAAGACGAAGCCCCCGCAGGAAGCTGCTCGCGGTTTCTGGATCGGAGCCTGGGGTTAACGCGAGCCCGCTGAACGAGCAAATGGCCGCTTGATTCATCCTGGCACTACGCCAGACTGCTCAAGGGTGGGCTGGACTTCCCGGACCTTCACTCATGCGCCTCACAGGTGAATCGACTCCCGAA
>JBMFUH010000024.1:0-18913 GCA_049966735.1 Isosphaeraceae bacterium | reverse complement strand
GGATGAATCTTCCCGTCACCCCCGATCTCGATGTTCATCCGTGCGCAGGTGCGTGCTCTCGTCCTGAAAGGTCGTTCGTTTCTTTGGACCGGGATTGACCGGATCGCCGTTGCGCCGTAGGGTTCGGCGGTTTGTCGGGTAAGCCTGCGCGCCGGCGGTTTCGAGCAAATCTCACGAAGGCGAAGCAAGGCAAGCGAGAAGCAGTCAACCCATCCCAGGAAGGGAACCTCTCGCCATGTGGCGCCGGGCTTCGATCTGTTGGTGGAGCCTGTCACTCATGCTTTCGGCGCTGGCCGGATGCAGCGGGCTGGGGATGCGCCTGGGCATGCGCGGAGACCTTCCCACTCCCGAGCAGGCCTCGCTGGCCCAGCAGTACAGCGAGCGTGCCCAGGCGGCGCTCGATCGCGGCGACCTGGAATCGGCACGGAGCGAGATGCTCCAGCTCGTCGCGCACTCGCCGGCCTCGGCGGAGGCCCATCATCGTCTGGGCAAGATCCTCCAGCTTCAGGGACGGCTCAACGAGGCCGAGGCGTGTTTCCGCAGGGCCCTGGTACTGGATCACGACTACGTCGGCGCCCTGATCGGCCTGGGGAACATCGAGGCCGCCCAGGGAGATCCCCAGTCGGCGCTCAGACGATTCGAGACGGCCATCGAGATCGAACCTCACGATGCCGATGCCCACTTTGCCCGTGCCCAGGTTCTCGAGGCCCTGGGCCGGACCGACGACGCCCTCGCCGCCTACTTTCGAACCCTCGAGTTTGACCCGTTGCATCCGGAAGTCAGCCGGCGGATCGGGGCGATCCAGCTTGCGCGTAACCAGCCCGACCAGGCGCTGGTGCGGCTCGACCAGGCGGTTGACCTCGCGCCCGACGACGGCGAGGTCCACCTGCTGCGCGGCCGCGCTCACCTCAACCTGCACCATGCTCCCCAGGCCATCATCGACTTCCGCATCGCCGCCCGCCAGCTTCCCGGCAGGGCCGACGCCCATTACTACCTCGCGCTGGCGCTTGACGCCGCCCATCTCGAGACCGAAGCCCTCAAGGCGGCCGAGACCGCCGTCCGCCTCTCACCCAACTTCGCCGAGGCCCGCAACCTGTCCCAGCGCCTCCGCCGGTAAGGGCCGGTCGACCGGCCAGCGCTCCGCTCCGGTCAACTTCCCTCGCTCTCGGCCACGACAGTGTTGCGGAGCGTCCCCAGGCGGTCGATCTCGATCTCGACGACGTCGCCGGGCTGGAGCCAGACCGGCGGCTTGCGGGCCATCCCCACACCGGGCGGCGTCCCGGTGAAGATCAGGTCCCCCGGCTCGAGGGTCACCACCCGCGACACGTACGCGATCAGCTCGTCGACGCCGAAGATGAGCTTGCTGGTGTTCGAGTCTTGCATCGTCTGGCCGTTGAGCCGCAGCCGGATGCCCAGCGTGTGCGGGTCGGGCACCTCGTCGGGCGAGACCAGCTCCGGCCCGGTCGGCGCGAACGTGTCGAAGGTTTTGCCCGCCATCCACTGCTTCGACGGCTTGTAAAGCTGCCAGTCACGCGCCGAGACGTCGTGGCCGACCATGTAGCCCCCCACGTGCTCCATCGCCTTTTCCCGGGCAATGTGCCGGCCCCCCTGGCCGATCGCCACCACCAGTTCGGCCTCGTAGTCCACTTCCTTGCTCACCCGGGGCAGGACGATCTTGTCGAGATGACCGATCAGAGCCGTCGGATACTTGCTGAAGAGGACCGGCTCCGGCGGCGCCGCTACTCCGCTCTCGGCCGCGTGGTCGCTGTAGTTGAGGCCGATGCAGATGATCTTCCGCGGGCCCGGAATCGGCGGCAAGAGCCGAACCTGGGACGGGTCGTACGCCGCCCTGACGCCGGTCAAGGCCGCCCACGCCCTCCTCCAGCCCGTCGGCCCCATGCCCAACAGCAGCCGCAGACTGGACGGCAGACTAGGATCAGCTTTGTTTAAATCAACATATTTTCCATCAACGACTCCACAAGCTCGCGGCCCTTCCTCGGTGGCGACGGTGACCCAGCGCACGGCGTTTCTCCTCGAATCAGATCTCTGGATGTCGAATGTAGGCGGGAGGGGTTGGTCCCTGGTGATTCCACTTCAGTTTACTCGGTGGCACGTCCTTGATCGATCCTCGGGGCGGTCGTCCTCAAAGCACCAGCCGGGCGGCGTCGCGGTCAAGGTAAAGCGTGGCGCCCTCGTGTTGGCGGAGGACCGATGCCGGGCAGCACTCGCTGATCGGCCCCCGCAGGGCGTTGAGCACGGCGTTGGCTTGCCGCGGACCGGGCACAACCACCGAGACGATGCTTGCCCTCAAAAGCGCCGGGACGGTCAGGGTGAAGGCGTGTGTGGGCACATCCTCGATTCGATCGAAGCAGCCGTCATGAACCTGCTGGCCGCGGCAGGCATGATCGGGCCGGACGACCTTGACCAGAACCGGGTCCAGGAAGTCGGCGACCGGCGGATCATTGAACGCCAGGTGGCCGTTCTCGCCGATCCCCGCACAGACGATGTCGGTGGGCTCCGCCAGCAGCTTCGCCTCGTAATCCAGGCAGACCTGAAGCGGCCTGGCCTCGCTCTCGGCGGGGATCAAATTCAGCCGATCCTGATCGAGCCCGACCAGCCGGAACAGGTGTTCCTGGAGGTAGCGTCGGAACGAGGCCGGGTGGGCATCGGAGAGTCCCAGGTACTCGTCCATGTGAAAGCAAACGACGCGGGACCAGTCGATCTCCTTGCTGGCGACCAGGCCCGCCAGGAACTCGTTCTGGCTGGGCGCGGCCGCGAAAACCACGCGCGCCTGCCCGGCGGCTTGCTGCCGCCGACGAATGGCCTGGCTCACCGCCAACGCCGCCGCCTTGCCCGCCGCGCCCCGATCCTCGAAGACCAGAACCTGGAGGGAATCCACGTTAAATCGTGCTGTCGTCTTGAGTTCGGTCATACTCATCAATCGTTCCCCGAATCAGTTCGGCAACAAGGAAACTCGTCCGCCCATTCCCGCCACGGTCAAGCACGCCCAGCGGGGCGACTACGAGTACGAACGAGCCGGCACGGCTTCAATCTTCAATGTTCACTGAGCCTCTGGCCGGTTGGCGGGAAGTCGCTGTTCGTCAGGCAACTTCGCGCGGTCAAGCCCTGTTTTCGGTTCTCGGTGATTCGAGAAATCGTTCGATCATCGCGATGTCCTTGCGCAGTTGACTGGACGTCGCCAGCGCCCGGTCGACGCGACGGATCAGATTGCTCACGCTGTCCGGGTGGCTCAGGCCGAATGCCGGGGCCAGCTCGCGCAGCGTGGCGATGGTACGGCGTCGGGCCAGCCACGCGGCCACATCTCTTGCCAGTTCCCCGCTGCGGAGCTCGTGAAAGCGGTCGGGATCAACACTGTAGTACCTGGCCACCTCGGCCAAGACGGTCGCCGGTTCCAGGCTGGTCAAGTGCCCCACGGCGGGTACCTCGTCCGGGTTTCTCGGTTCGCTCACCAGCTTGCGAATCCGCTGGCGGAACGCCTCGCTGCCCAATAACCAGCCGTGCGCCGCGGATTGGAAGGGGTTTGCCGGCGCCGTCACAAGTCCCTGCTCCACGAAGCGCCTGTATGCCGCCGCGGGATCCTTGCCGCCCATCTCCCCCCGCCAGGCCGAGTACAACTCATCGTAGGCCACCCACTTGACGCGTTGGCTCGCCCGGTTGTAGCCTGGATAGCTTGACCAAGGCCAATCGCGGGGATGCGCGGCCAGCGGGCGTTTGCCCCGGACCGGATTGAGGTGGAGGTAGCGGCTGACGGTCCAGAAGTAGCTTTCATCTTCAATCAATTGACTCTTGAACCGTCCCTGAAACGTGTGCCCGGGCCGCTGACGCCTCCGGGCCTGCCAGTTGGCGTATCCTGATATGAGGTGCTGCATTCCCCGCGACAGGTTCGGCCGCGGCGTCCGAACCAGCAAATGGAGGTGATTGGGCATCAGGACGAAGCTGATCAGGTCCCACTCCAGCCGGGTGACGACCGTCGCCAGGCCGTCGATCAACTGCTGGTAATCGCCGGCATCATGGAAAATCGCCCGCCGCGCGTTGCCGCGAGACATCACGTGGTAGATCGCGCCGGGAAATTCAATTCGAAGAGGTCTGGCCATGAAACAATCTTACCTCGCGCGGATATGCTTGTAAACAGAAAAAAGGGCTTGACCCCGAAGCACCCAAAAGGGCTTGACGCCGCAGCGCCTGCTGACCCCGCGACGCCTTCAACCTACTCTGGTTTGGTTGCGCTGACCAGGAAGACCGAAAACTCGTGGTCGGCTTGCTCCGCGACCGGCTTTTTGAAGGTCAGGACCGTCCTGTCGTTTGCTGCCTGGAATCCCGCGTCGGTCATCCGCCTTTTCAGCGCCTCACGATCAAAACCGTTATGGTGAACCGACGCCGCGGCCTCGGGGGTGTGAAACAAGCCTGGCTCGGTGTCGAGATCGGCGATGCAGACCGTTCCGCCCGGTCGCAGCATCTTGTGAAAGCCGCGGAGCACTCGGTCGGTCTCGGCAATATGGTGCATCGCCATGCCGCAGAGGATGAGGTCGAATTCCTGATCGAGAGGCGGCTCGGTTTGGAGGTCGAGATGGATCGCCGTCATGTTTTTGATCCCGTTGTCGGCGATCTTCCGCCGCAGGACGGTCAACATGCCCGGTGAATTATCGGCACCGGTGACTTGACCGACGTGGGGCAAGAGAAACAGTCCGATCAGGCCCGTCCCACAGCCGTAATCCAGCACTGTGGTTTCACGACACGGCTGCACATTGTCCAGGATAACCTCGCCGATGGCACGCATCAGAGCGATTCGCCGAGGTTCGTCATCCCAGGTGGCCGCGGCGTTGTCGAAGTGGTCGGTCGTCATCGCTGTGCTCGAAGCGGAAATCTGGTCAGTGGATGCAAGTATGGAACCGCGATCAAACGAAGGGCCTCGCCCATCGCCCGAGAGCCGCCACAAACTCGGCCAGATCAAGCGGCGAGGGCTTGCGGGGCAGCAAAACCGGTGGCCGGTTCGGCGGTGGCGAGCAACGTGTTCTTGTGTAGCACAAATCGCGCTCGCGCACCAGCAATTCTTGGGGTTTGGGAAGGCTTCGGGAACTCAAGTCCCGTTTCCGGTTTTCGGTGGGGCCCTGGAGCCTGAGCGGGTTTCAATTTCACATGGAATCGCTGGCTCACGCCGATGAGCCTGGAACGGATCGTGCCGATGCTTGCCGAACCTCGCTTTCCTGAGTGGCGTCGGCCCGCTTTGGCCTTCATTCGGACCATCTCGAGATTTTTTGCCCGCTGGACGGAACGTGGTGTAAGATTCTCTTGAGCCAGTCAGTGCTCCCACGCTGGGTTTTCACGGTCCGAGCGTCACCGAACGTGTCATGGGGCGGCGTTCTTGGCCGGTATCGTGGATTCCCACCTTCTGGCGCGGCTCTCAAACCCAGGACTCACAACTGACGAGGAATGGAACCAGCAAGGGAATGCACAACTCTGATGCGAGGTTTGCTCCATGCGCTCCTCTCGTCGCGGCCGTCGCCTCCGGCCGCTGTTGGACCAGCTTGACGATCGCTGTCTGCTCTCGGGCCTGACTCCGACACAACTCGCGGACGCTTATGGTCTGGCTGGCATCACCTTCCCCACGTCGTCGGGCAGCGTTCAGGGAAATGGCGCCGGCCAGACGATCGCCCTCATCGAAGCCGATCACGACCCGACGCTGGCGTCGGACCTGCACACGTTCGACAAGACGTACGGCCTGCCCGATCCGCGGCTCACCGTCGTGAACCAGGCGGGAACGCAGACCAACTCCGGCTGGACCCAGGAGGAATCGCTGGACGTCGAGTGGGCGCATGCCCTCGCCCCGGGCGCGAACATCCTGGTTGTCGAGGCCAAATCGCAGTCGCTGAGCGATTTGCTGACAGCCGTCGATACCGCACGGAATACTCCGGGTGTGAGCGTCGTCTCGATGAGCTGGGGCTACAACGAGATGTCCAACGAGGCGTCGTACGATTTCCACTTCACGACGCCGGCCGGACATATCGGCATCACATTCGTGGCCGCCAGCGGAGACAATGGAACGGTCACGTATCCCGCCACGTCACCCAACGTCCTGGCGGTCGGCGGGACCACGCTCGCGCTGAGCAGCTCGGGGGCCTACCAGTCGGAGACTGCCTGGGTCGGCAGCGGCGGCGGCTATAGCCAGTTCGAGCCCGAGCCCAGCTACCAGGCGGCCGTCCAGCAGACCGGCCAGCGGAGCACGCCCGACGTGGCCTTCGACGCCGATCCCAATTCGGGTGTCCAGGTTTATGTGACGGAAAGCTCCGGTCCCGGTGGGCCCCAGGGGACGTGGACGACCGTGGGCGGCACGAGCCTGGGCAGCCCGGCCTGGGCAGCCATCATCGCCATCGCCGATCAGGGCCGAGCGCTGAAGGGCCTGGGCAGCCTGGACGGGCCGACCCAGACGTTGCCCACGCTCTATTCTCTTCCCTCGTCCGACTATCACACCGTCGCCGCCGCGCCTTTCAATCCGTTCGGTGGAGGGGGTTACGGCTTTGGGGCAGGCGGCCTGGGGCTGGGCGGCCTGGGGCTGGGCGGATTTGGTGGGTTTGGGTTCGGCTTCGGGTTTAACCTGGGCTTCAGCGGCAGCACCACGACCACGAGTTCCGCCGCGACGGCCAACACGGAGACCGGGCTGGGGTCCCCCGTCGGTCCGAACCTCGTCTCCGGTCTGGTGGCGAGCACGCTGACGACACCGATCACCACCGTGAGCGGATCAGGGTCGAGCGGAACGACCCCGCCCGCCCCCGTCTCACCAACGAAAGGCCCCCGGCATCCTCGTCGCCCACCCACCCGTCATGGGCGGGCCGTCAAGCGGACGCGAGCCCATGCCGCAACGCACGTTCACCGGTTCGTTCCCCAGGGCACGTCGGCACGAAAGCTCTCTGCTCGAGGCAGGAGGCTGAGCTGACGTCGCGGCGTCCCGCCGTTCGGGGCGCCTGATTCTCGCCAGAGTGTCGCGCAATCAAGCCCCGGCGTGTCGCCTCCCTCGGCGCTGCCGGGGCGTTTTTGCGCGACGGGGCAATGAAATCGTGGCGAGATCCGGACGCCGGCACGTCTTTATTTCCCTGGAGACGTGAGGTTCCTCCACTTCGTCCGTCGAACCTCGAGCGAGCTTCAAACCTCACGGCGCAAGGTATTCTGCGTCAGACGATTGGGAACCATCGCCATGGAGCTGCCCAGGCGAACCAAGGGAGACGAGTACACGCCCCCCGGACGATACCGGGAGCTGGAAACCCGGATCCAGAGAGCCGCCGCCGGAAAGGAAACTCCGGCTCTGTTCATTTACGCGTTTGACCAAAGGACCCGGCTGGGGCCGTACATCTTCGTCGACAAGCAGCTCATCCCGGGCGCGCCGATCGCCATCGCCGCGGTGCTGGCGGCCGCGGGGTTCGAGAACAGTCGCGTTGTCCTCCAGCAGTGGACGCCACGGATCCGGCCCAGCCGGGCCCGTCTGGGGGGCAAGCCCCCCGAGTTGCTCCTGGTGTCGAGCATGCAGATCCACAGCGCGGCGGCTTATCGGCTAATCGACGATGCCTGGTCGCTGGCGGAGGATCGCCCGCTGATCGTGGCGGGAGGCGCCAAGGCCGTCTACGAGCCCTGGGATTTCTTTGGCCTGGGCCCCGACGGCCAGCGCGGAGCTGACGTGGTGGTGACTGGCGAGGAGTTTGTCCTGCTGGAATTGCTTGACCGGTTGATCGAGTTTCGAGGGGGCCGCGAGACCTGGCGGCAGGCGTTTGACCGGGCCCGAGCCAGCGGCGCTCTGGAAGACATTCCGGGGCTGGTCTACCGGCGTGATCCGGCTCCCGGGCCGATCCGGGACCTGGTTAACACCGGCGTGCAGCGGCTGGTCCAGGATCTCGATGAACTGCCCTTCCCCCTACCGGCCCTCGGGATGTTCGAGCGACCTCATCGGGGAACGGCCCTGGATTCTCATGCGGTCGCGGCCGATCGCCTGGGACAGTACGCGAAGGTCCTGGCAATCATCATGACTCACGGCTGCAGATTTCATTGCCCGTACTGTCCGATTCACGCTTACAACCAGGGTACGTTTCGCTTTCGTAGTCCGCGGCGGCTGGTCGACGAGATCGCGAGCATCAGGGGGCGAACCGGCATCAACAGCTTCTTTGGAACCGACGACAACTTCTTCAACAACCACGAGACCGCCGAGTCGATTCTATCGGCGCTGGCCCGCGGCACCGTGAACGGTTGCCGGTTCCGCGATGCCGTCTGGATTGGCACCGAGGGGACCGAGCACGACGTCGACCGTTGCGGCGCTCTGATGCCGCTGGCTCGCGAGGGGGGCATTCGCGCCATCTGGTTTGGCATCGAGGACATTACGGGCGAGCTGGTCAAGAAGGGGCAAAGCCCGGAGAAGACGCAGCGGGTCTTTCGCAATTTGCTCAGCAACGGCATTGCCCCGATGCCGATGATGATGCACCACGACGCCCAGCCACTCTGGTCGCTCCGCGGGCTGTACGGGCTGCTCAACCAGATTCGCTACCTCAAGCGTGCCGGGGCGGTGAGCGTGCAGGTGACCTTTCTGACGCCGATGGTGGGATCGAGGAGCTACAACCAGGCGTTCGAGGAAGGACTGGTGATGCGCAGGGTCGGCGGCGTCGATGTGGCCGACTACCAGTTCGACGGCAACCACACGATCGCCAGCCGGAGCCGCCACCCCTGGCGGAAGCAGGTCAACGTCCTTGTCGCGTACGCCTCGTTTTACAATCCGCTCCGGATACTCAAGGCGCTATTCACGGTTGATGCCCTCTGGAAGTTCCGGATCGTGTATCAGATTCTGGGCAATCTCGGACTGCTCCGGTCGGTCTGGGCGTCGCGCGCTTGGCTTCACCGGCTCAGGTGGGGCCGCATCGAGAAGGCAACCGTCCACCCGGCGCCGAAGTTCCGACTCGTGCTGCCCGGAGAAGAGAGGTCCCAGCTCGACAACGCCGGGATGGGCACGTGACTGTGGAGGGCGGATTATTCCGTTCCCTGGCCGGGAGGCTTGCTCTCGTGCCCCTTGGGCAACGCGGGGGCGACGACCCGGAAGCGAACGGCCTGCGTGACAGGCGAGACCGGATTGTACTCATCGCGGAGGATGATGTCGTATTCGTACTCGCCAGGCTTCAAACCCTTGAGAGAAACGCTGTTGCGGAGGTAAATCCAGTTCGGCGGGCTGCTCGCCTTGGCCGCGTAGTCGAGAATCTTCAGCTTGGCGAGGAGTGGAGTCTTCTCGCCCTTGCGGCGAATCTGGCCATCCTGAACCAGATGAACAAAATACTCGTCTTCCTTGACTGCAAGCTTGCACCTGAGCACGCGATAGTAGATTTGCAGCTTCTCCTCGGCCGTGATCGCCCCGTTTGGCAAAGGGACATAGCGCTCGTAGCCGTCGATCGAACGACAGGCGACAGCCTTGGCGATCTTGAGCTTGTCGGGTCCCACGGTGACCAGATCGCGGGAGCGGCGCGGAGCTTCCTCGGGTGGGATCTCCTGGGCCATTAGCCCCGGAGTAAGCACGACAAGGCCGATGATCGGCCCGAGAACAGTTACGACCGGGAAGTGTCTGCTCGCACGCATGAGGTGAAATCTCGAGAAAAGCAGATCATTGGGAAATCTTCATATTGCGTACAGCATAGCCGATCGCTGCTTCGTTTCGCAGGGGATGCCGACCTTGACCTGCGACAACCTGCAACGTATTGTACATTCCTGAAATCTGCTAGTGGCTGCGCTCGCCCGCGGCTCGCCAGTGGACAGTGGCTTGGGGCTTGTATCCTGGGGTCCGAGCTCAAGCCAATCGCTCATAGCCACTGGGCACTCTATTGAGGGATGGATCCCTTGACGATCGATCGCACCCAGATTCTGATCCTGAATTATAATGGCCGGAACCTCCTGGCCGAGTGTCTTCCTTCGATCGTCCGGGCCGCGGCGGCGTCGCCTGTGCCCTGCGGCGTGACCGTGCTGGATAACGACTCGCGGGACGACTCCGTTGCCCTGGTCCACGAGCAGTGGCCGGGCGTGCACATCATCCGCGAGCAAAACCGCGGGCTGGCGTCGTTCAACCGGGTGCTCCGCCGGCTCGAGGAGCCGGTCGTCCTGCTCTTGAACAACGACGTGAAGCTGGACAGGGACGCGGTCGCGCCACTGTTACGGGTCTTTGAGAACCACGACGACGCGCTCTTCTCCGCGCCGCGTTGCTGGACGTTTGACGGCCGGCGATACGAGGGGATGCGAACGCGCGTGCGGTCGCGGTTCGGACTGATCCAGGGAATGAGCCGGGTTCCGGGATTCGAGAGCCGGGTCGAGCAATTCGACTTGACGGCTGCCGCGGGACCGGTGCTGGCTGTGGATCGGCAAAAGTTCCTGGCTCTCGGCGGGTATGACCCGGTTTTTTTCCCGGGGCGGATCGAGGACCTTGACCTGGGCTTCCGCGGCTGGATGGCCGGCTATCGGGGTTATTACGAGCCCCGGTCGGTCGCCTATCATCGGGGACTGGCGACCTTCGGTCCCGCGCTTGGGGTCGACCGCTGCGACAGCCTGGCCGTCCGCAACAGTTTCGTCTTCGCGTGGAAGAATCTCTCGGGTGGGCGACTGGTGGCCCATTTCTGCTGGATTCTGCCGCGGCTGGCGTACTGGTTCTTGCGCGGGCGGGCCCATTTCGTTCGAGGTCTTTTTGAAGCTCTGGCGTGCTGGAGCGAGATCCGCCGGGCGAGGCGGTCGATGGCCGTCGGCCACGGATCATGGACGCTCCGGCAAGAGGCGTTCTTTCACAGATTTCAGTGGTAGTAACGGCAATGGCGGCGCCGCGCTGCGAAGGAGTCGCTCGCGGCCGTCGCCCTTCTTCGAGAGTTCGGGCTCGCAGGGAGGCGAGGAATGTCTGCTCCGGCTCTCCACCTGGTGATCGACGCCCGGCCGCGCGGGCCTTCCGGTCCACTGGCCACCGAGATGGTGCTGGGCCGCACGTTGCTGGGCCGCCTGCTCGAGCTGGCGCTGCAAGTCGCTCCCGCGGACCAGCCGATCGCGGTCCACGCTCGAGAGGACGAGCACGAACTCTTGCGCGGCCTGGTGGGCGAAGCCGCCCCGGGGCGAGCCGTTCTGGTCACCGGACCGCCCCAGATGGGGGCGGCCGTCTTGCGAACCGACCGGCTTTACGACGCTCAGCGGTTCCGCTGGGCCGTCCGCCGCGGGCGCAACCTGGAGACGGCCGCGATCTGGAGGCTGGATCGCGGTCGATCGCTGGCAACCGCCGAGGAGGAACTGAAGCGGCGGCTGACCTACCAGCCGCTGGGACGATTCTGGGCCTTCGCCCTGGCGGAGCGGCTGGCCGAGGCGCTGGAGCCGACCAGCGTTCGGCCCAACACCGTGACGCTCGCCGCGGCGGCGCTCATGCTCACCGCGGCGGCCCTGGTGGCGTTTGCCGGAGCGGGAAAGGTTCCCGCCGGCCTCGCCGCGCTCGCTCTGGCCCTGGCCCTGGTGCTCGATACCGCCGACGGCCGCCTGGCCCGCCTGCAAGGAACCAGTTCGGCCTTCGGCCGCTGGCTCGACCAGGTTCTCGACGAGCTTGCCGACCTCGCCCTCCATGCCGCGATTGCCTGGTCGGCCTTCGCGTCCAGCCGCCAGCCGTACTGGCTGGTCCTGGGGATGCTGTACGCATCAGGTAAGTATCTGTTTATAATACAGTCGCTCGCTGGTGAGCAGCTCGAGGAGGCCTGGAATCGGGGAACCGCGGCGCTTGCCGAACCGGAAACTTGCCGGGCCAGGCGGACGAGGCCAGCGAGGTTCGGACCGCGAATCGTCGCGCTGCTCAAAGGGCTTGTCCGACTGGCCGGCCATGCCGACGTGCGCTGGCATCTCTGGATCGTGCTGGCCGCGCTGGGGCGGCTGGACCTGGCTCTGGCGGCCTACGCGATCTACTTCCCCCTGCGCACGCTCGCCGGCGGATTGCGAAAGGGGGCGGCGCATGCCTGAACCCCGTCTTTCCGTCTTGGTAGTGGCGAAGAACGAGGCGGCGAACCTCGAGGGATGTCTGGCCTCGGTCCGGTTCGCCGACGAGCGCGTGGTCGTGGTCGACGCGGCCAGCCAGGACGCGACGCTCGAGATTGCCAGCCGGCAGGCCGAGTCGGTCAGCGTGCGCGCCTTCGACAACTTCGCGAACCAGCGCAACGCGGCGCTTGGACTGGCGTCGGGCGACTGGGTGCTGTCGATCGACGCCGATGAACGGGTCACTCCCGAGCTGGCCGCCGAGATTCGCCAGCGCCTGGGCGACGCCGGGCTTCTTTGCGTGGGCTATCGCGTGCCGATCAAAAGCGAGGTCCTGGGTCGCTCGTTCCGCTACTCGGGAACGCAGGCGGACAATCCGCTCCGGCTCTTTCGCCGCGATCGCGGACGCTGGACCGGGCAGGTTCACGAGACCGTGCGGATCGAGGGACCGATCGGTCAGATGCGCGGCGTGCTCACGCACCGGACGCTGCCCGACGTCCGGGTGTTTCTAGGCAAGATCGATCATTACACAACGCTTGAAGCCAGTGATCTGTATGCATCGGGCCGCAGGTTCCGGCTGCGTGACCTGGCGTTCCGGCCGTGCTGGACGTTCCTCAAGCTCTATCTCTACAAGCAAGGCTTTCGCGACGGCCTCGAGGGGCTGATGTTCTGCGCCCTCTCGGGATTGTCGGTCGCCGTCCGCACGTGGAAGCTGCGCGAACTCGGCCTGGCAAGGGGGGCGTCATGACGTCGACTCACGAGGCCGAAGTCGCGCGTCGGTTCGACGCCCTGAACCAGCGGTTCAAGTCATCGCTGGATGACCGGGATTATCGACTGCGCGGGCTGCTCGACTCGATCGGACCGGTGGAGGGCCTGCTCATCCTCGACCTGGGCTGCGGCAAGGGGCGGTTCGCCCGGTCGCTGCGCGACCTGGGAGCACGCGTCGTCGGCGTCGATCTCTCAGCGGCCATGCTGGCGGAGGCTGGCGGAGTCGATCGCTTGCGGGCGACGGCCCGCAGACTTCCCTTGCGGACCGGCGGCTTTGATGCGGTGATCGCCGTTGAGCTCTGGGAGCACCTGGAAGCCCGGTCGCGCGCGGCAGTGCTCCAGGAAGCCCGGCGCGTGCTCAAGCCGGGGGGACTCCTGGCCGTCGTCGACAAGAATGTCGGCTCGCTCTCGGCGCGTCGGCCCTGGCTGCCCAGCGCCTTGATCAAGCGGATCGACGAGCACCGCGGTCTGTGGATGTACCCGGCGGGAGGTCTGGTCCGCGAGCGCTGGTTCTGGCCCTCACGGCTGAAGCAGGAACTGCTCCATCTCTTCGAAAGCGTGCGGATCGTTCGCTTGCTCTCTCCGATGGAAGAACAACACTGGCTCTTCCGTCGCGTGCCGATCGTTCGGCTGATGACGCTCTGGCTGGCCCGGTGTCCGGGAGGTTCGCATGTCTAGTCTGTATCGACCGGTACTGGCGCCCTTGCCCTTCCTGCTCTGGAAAACGCCCCCAGGACTGGAACTGATCCTGGCCCAGGAGGGAATCGCCTTCGAGGTGGTTCGAGACGCGCGGCCGTTCGCCTTCGGTCGAGGGCGGTTCATCCTCTTCGACGGTCGGCGGACCGAGCAGAGCCGGCTCAGGGCAATGCTCACGCACGAACATGTTGCGATCGACATTGATTCGCTGCGGGGCAACGAGCCGGTCGATCCGTTCCAGGCGCTCATCGACGTTCAGGCGGCGCCAGCGATCTGGAAATACCGGGGATGGAATCTCCGCGAGCGGGTGGCGCGCTATCCCAAGGCCTGGATCAGCCGCCGGCTGCTCGAATTGCTCCGCCAGCAGATTCTGGCCTCGGGCGGAGTCTGGATTCGCCTGGCTCCTTTTCCCCACCCCTTCCGCTCGGCCTTCAGTTTCCGGGTCGATCTGGACGAGCCGGTACCGGAAGATTACCAGCGGTTCGCCTTGACGCGCAATCTCCTGGCCGATTGCTGCACCCATTTCGTGAGCACCCATGCCTACGCCGAGCAGCCCGAGGTGATGGGCGACCTGAAGCACTACGACACCCAGTCGCACGGCCATTTCCACTATGTCTATCGCGATCCGGAGTCGAACTGTCGCAACGTGGAACGAGCCCATCGGCTGCTCCGCGCGGCGGGGTTTGCCCCGACGGGGTTCGCCGCGCCTCACGGCCGCTGGAACCCGGGACTGGACGACGCCCTGGAGGCGCTGGGCTACACGTTCTCGTCCGACTTTCAGCTCGGCTACGACGACTTTCCTTTCTATCCCTGGAAAGGGGGACGGTTCTCGAGGGTCTTGCAGGTGCCGGTGCACCCGGTCTGCGAGGGGCTCTTCCTCGACATTGGGGTATCGGACAGCCGCGTGGTGGAGAACTACCTCAGCCGGGTGGTCGCGGCCAAGGTGCAAGGTGGGGAGCCGGCCCTGGTCTATGGACATCCCGAACGACGGCTGGGGCGAATGCCCGAGATCCTCATCGCCCTGCACCGCTGGCTGGAGCAGCAACCGCTGGTCTGGCGGACCACGCTCACCGAGCTGGCCCAGTGGTGGCGCTGGCGGGGCAGCCGCAAGTACATGGTCTGGCCCAGGCAGGGCAACCGGCTCGAGATCCAGTTCGAGGAGTGGGACAGCGAATACCCCCTGGCGATGGAGGTTTATCGCCCTGGTTTCTCCTCGCTCCTGCCACTCTCCGGTCCTCGGACCGTTGTCGCGCTCGAAGAACTCGTTTATGAGCGCCGTGAACCTCCCCGCGACGGGGTGATCGTTCCCCCGGCTCTCGACCAGCGCCACCAGAGCTTGAGAGATACCGTGGCCCGCGCGCTGGACTGGGAGACGGTGACGCCGCTGCACGAGCTGTCGGCCGCGTCGTTGCCCGAGCGGCTCAAGAAAGGATTGAGATGGTGGAAGCAGCAGCGCACGGGGACAGGTGGATGACCCGCCTGGCCGCGCCGAAACGCGAGTCCGCGCTTTCCACCGCGTCGTGGCTTTGGGCGCGGTGCCGTGGCCCGCGCGCCTGCGGAACGGTCTTGCTGCACGCCCCCTCGTTCGCGTTTCAGGCTCCCGGTGGAGGTGAGAACCAGCTCGTGCAGACCGGCCGCCACCTCGAGGCGCTGGGACGACGCGTCGGCCTCTTCTGTCCCTGGACCGACCGTCTCCAGCAGGCCAGCGTACTGCACCTCTTCGGCATGTCGCGGGAGGGGCTCGAGCTGGCCCGCCGCGCCAGGGCCTTGGGAACGCCGGTTGTCCTCTCGCCGATCTGCTGGTTCCAGCCCGCCGCGCTCTGGAAGCTGGAAAAAGGGCCGACGCGCAAGCTGCTGGCCCTGGGTTCGTGGGCAAGCCGGAGAATTGTCCCCGTTCTTCCCGGCTGGCGACGCGCGCTGCTCTTGCTCTGCGATCGAATCTTACCCAACTCTCGGGCCGAGGCGGAACAGCTCATCAGGCTCTTCGGCGTCGATCCCCGGCGCGTCACCGTCGTTCCCAACGGAGTGAGCGGCGGCTTCCGCCTGGCCTCTGCCGGGCCCTTTCGCGAGCGCTACGGCGACGACGACTTCATGCTCCACGTCGGCCGGGTCGAACCGCGCAAGAACACGCTGGGGCTCATCCGCGCGGTCCGAACCTTGGAATTGCCGCTGGTCGTCGTGGGCGAGGCGCCGCCGGAAGCAGGCTCTTACCTGAGGCAGTGCCAGGCGGCAGGGGGCGATCGAGTTCGCTGGCTGGGCCAGCTTGCTCATGAAGATCCCCTGCTGGCCTCGGCTTACGCCGCGGCCCGGGTCTTCGCGCTGCCAAGCTGGTTCGAGACACCGGGGCTGGCGGCGCTCGAGGCGGCACTGGCGGGAACGGGGGTGGTGCTCACTCCTTACGGCTCGACGCGGGAGTATTTCGGCAACCTCGTGGATTACGCCCGCCCCGATCGGGTCTCCGAGATCGCCCGCGCCGTTGCAAAAAGCTGGTCCCGCGGCCCCGATCCTGGCCTGGCGGGTTTTGTGGCAGCGCATTATCTTTGGCCCGACGTCGCCAAAAGAACGGCGGAGGTGTATGACCAGGTCGCCCACTAATCCCAGACCGGTGACGACCGGCAGGTACCGCTACAGCAAGCTGCGGTGGCGCATCCTGGTGCACGCGCTCGACGCGGTGGGAAGCGTGGCGATGCGGGTCTGGCGGGCGTTCCGGCCGGTTGCCGTGGTCACCGACCCGCGGCGGATCTTGATCGTGCAGCTCGATCACCTGGGCGACTCGGTTCTGACCAGCCCGCTGTTGGATCACCTCAAAAGAGCCTATCCGCGAGCGGCCATCGACGTGCTGGCCTCGACCAGCAATCACGAGGTTTTTGAAGCGGACCCGGCGGTGAACCAGGTCTGGGTCGCCGAGCAAACCTGGTTCGAGCGGCATCCCGGACGCTGGGGCATGCTGCGGGCAGTCTGGCGACTGGGCCGCCTGGTCCGGCGCGAAGACTACGACCTGGGAATCGACGTCCGGGGCGATGTGCTCACGGTCCTGGTCCTGGCCTTAGGCGGCATTCCCCGACGCGTGGGCTGGGCCATGGGCGGCGGAGGGTTCCTGCTCACCGACATCGCCCAATGGGTCCGCGGCCGACACGAGGTTCGATCTCGGCTAGCCTTGCTGCAACCCTTGGGAATTGTCGACGTCGGGCCGGCCCGAGTGCTGGTTCATGTCAACGACCGCGACCGCGCGATCGTCGCGAGCTGGCTGGCCGAGGCCTGGCCCAGGAAGGTGGCCCGCCGGCTGGAGCTTCCCGTCGGCGCGGGCTGGCTCCGCGATTCGTTCGACCGGGGTGAGGCGCGCAGGCTGTCCGCCGCGGCCCGAACTCCGCCCGATGATCCCGACGCACTCTTTGCCGGACGGTTCGGCCGCTATCCTCCGCTCCTGGCCGTTCATATCGGCGCCGGGACCGCGGCCAAGCGCTGGCCAGAGCGGAACTGGAACACCCTCATCAAGCGGTTTCTCGAGGACGGCTGGCGTGTCGTCGTCGTGGGAGGTCCGGACGATCCTCCCGCCGGCGCGATCCTGCCCCGTCACGAACGGCTCCAGGACTGGACGGGCCGGCTGAGCGTCGCGCAGTCCGCAGCGCTGCTGGAGCGAGCCGACCTGTTCATCGGGGCCGATTCCGGGCCGGCGCACCTGGCCGCTTCGGCCGGGACACTCTCGGTCATCCTCTTCAGCGGGACCAATCAACCCCGGCAATGGCGCCCGTGGTCGCGCTACTCGCTGATCTTGCGGAATCGCGTCCCCTGCCAGCCATGCCATCAGAAGGTCTGTCCGCTGGCCGACCACCCCTGCATGACCGGCCTGGGTCCCGATCGCGTCTACCGCGCGGCGCGCCGCTTCTGGGCTCGCGTTCATCACGCCGAATCGCCGCATAACCCGATCTGAATCGCGGCTTGCCGAGGGAGACACCGCACATGGCCAAGCCCCTGCTCTCACATCATCGCCTGCTCCGCGACCTCCGCGACTGGCTGGCGCTGGCCTGGGCCCTCTGGTGGTCGTGGGCCTACATCCACGGAGCCCTGGCGCAGCGGTTTCCGAACCTCTTGTGGTGGGTTCTTCGTTGACACGTCGACCGGCGCGAACCAATCCTCTGGTGGGCCTCCGAGTTCTCTCCGCGTTCGCCTCCGCGCTGGTGTTGCCATCTGATGCCAGGGCTTCCGCGGTTTTTGATGGGTTGGTAGCAAAACGTATCCGGATCGCGACGATGGATCCGCGGGTCGCTTCGATCGCATTGAGCGGGAGCTTGAGGTTACTGACAGGCAACTCGCGTGATTTCGGCAAAGTTCCCCATCTGATCATCGAGGACTGGACAATTTAACCGACCAGAACGGGAACAAACCGGGCCGGAACGGCCTGCCCAGGAACAAAAGTGTCCGCTACCTCTGGCGGCAGAAGGATCGTGAGGAGACGAAAGGCAGCCTGAAGCTGACGATCCCCGGCCATGGGGTGATGGTGCTCAAGCTCACACGCCTGGGGTGAAGGCAAGGGGACGTACGATGTATAATCGCAGTCAACGTGACCATGAAGCTTGGCCCAATTGGATGAGGCATGCCATGACGAGAATCGTCATTGACCTGGAGGTTCGGGAGAAGTTGCACAACCTGACGGAGACCCTGGAACTTTGCGACGAAGCGGGCCGGGTTCTCGCGACCCTGACCCCCACGGTCGGGGCCCGGGCGTGCTTGGAATCTGAGCCACAAATCGCCCCGGACGAATTGCTCCGACGCAAACAAAGCAAGGGCAAGACATTGACTACGGCGGAAGTTCTGGCCCATCTGGAGTCGCTCTGATGTATCGCGTGGAGTGGCTTCGCGAGGCCGTCGACGAACTGGCTGATATCTGGATCAAGGCGGACTCGCCATTCCGCCAAGAGATTATCAGAGCTACTCACGCCTTGGATCGGGAACTGCAAGCGGATCCGTACCGCCAGAGCGAATCGCGGGAGGGAGATGTGCGGATCCTGTTCGAACGCCCTCTCGGCGTACTGATCGAAGTCGACGATCGGCAGGGGATTGTCTGGATCCTCCACGTCTGGCCCTTGCGTCAGAATCACTGGTGAGCACATGGTCATAGCTTTGGGGGTGGGTGCGGAGCCTGGTCACACGCATTCACAATGAAGAATCCGCCCCGGGGACGACATGCCTCAATCTTCGCCGGGAATAAACCACGACAACCGGACAAGCAGCGCCCTTCCGGGGCTTTCATCGTTCATTGACGTCTCGATCCCAATTCCAGGGTCGGCGAGCGCCCCTGGCTACCGATCACGGCCCCCGGGGGCCAAGAGTCTACTAGAGCGCTTTTCGGGTCGATCGCTCACCGTAGGGTCCGCTCTGCGGACCGACGGCCAGAGCAATTGGTCCGCACAGCGGACCCTACGATATTCAA
>JBMFUH010000023.1:0-18980 GCA_049966735.1 Isosphaeraceae bacterium | reverse complement strand
GGCGACCAGGCCGGATGACTGGCCCGCTCGAGCGTCTTGAGCACCCGTCCCGGATCGGGCAAGACGACCAGAAGAGCAGGGGGTTGCCCCGGCCGACCAATCACGATGAACCGTCCATCCGGACTCCAGGCGCCGCGGATCTCGACCAGGGAAGCGAGCTGGCTTGAATCCACCGCGAGTTCCGCCACGAGCGGGACCACCCGCTTGCGATCGAGCGCCTCCTGGATCACGAGTTCATAGCGGCCGGATACCAGGCTGCCTTGCGCGGAGGGGCCCGGGATGAACCGGCTGAAGAACAACGAGTGCCCGTCCGGCCCCCAGGCGGGTGACGAGAGCGGGTAGGGCGAGTCTTCGATCAGGACCGACGCCTGGCTGACACGCTCGGTCGCCCAGATCCGATAGCGCGGCGGTTCCGCGACGGCCGGATGCTCCGGGACCGAGCCCACCGCCGGGCCGACCGCTCGCGCCGGCTCTTCTTGAGAAAGCCACCCCTGGCTGATCGGCGCGGCGGCGACAGGCTCGGCAACCGTGTAGGCGATCCAGCCGCCGTCGGGAGACCAGGAAGGGGGAGCATGCAAGCAGGATACCGCAAAGGACGAACAGAGAACCCGGAACAGGCCGAGGACAACTGGCTGCATGGCAGTGGCACCCCCAATCGAGTTCCAGTGAGACTAGCACCCGGAAAAGGAGAATAGAGGTGTTCGTCGACCCTGGAGATCCGTCTCGGCCAACCGGGACAACACCCGCGACGCTTCAGTATAAAGCCGCGGGACGCAAGTTCCTAGTTGAAGTCAGTGTTTAGTGTTCCGTGTTCGCTGCCTGAACCGAAAACTGAAAACTGAAAACCGAAAACCGAGAATCGAGTTCGTTGTTCACATTCTGGTTCTTTGGGGCTGGCTCGCGATAGTGAACAATCGGCGTTCGTTGATGTGGCACTTTTGGTCGAAGTTGGGCACATCGGGCTTTCGACTCCGATGGATGGATGCACAAGAACTCTAAGTGATGATTCTGAAACGACTTTCGCCGCGCGATCGGCGGGCCGAAGGTTGATTTCGAGGCCCTCGAAAGTGGCACTAAATGGCACTTTTTCGACGAAATTCCCGCGTCTGTACACTACTGTACACAGGGGTCTCTTTGAGCGGGGATTAGGAAATAGGGAGTGGGGAGTAGCAGGCATTGCCGACTGCCGATTCTCGACTCCCGCGCGGGCAGTTGATGGGCTTGACGTGCAATCATGGGTGGTTATGCTCCAGGCGCGAGGCGCACAGTGTCCCTTCTTTTACTATTCTACCTATATTCTACCCTGCGGTTCGAGCGGTTGTTCGGTTTCAGAGACAAAAAATCGCCTGGCGTCTCAGTAAAACAATGATTTACGGAGAATTCCGCGGAACGCGTAAAATCGCTTCTGGAGGCCGGCGCGACGGCTCAAGCGGCGGCAAAGGCTTGCCGCCTGGGTTTGAACCGCGCCCATTTCCTCCATCGTGCTGCCGCGTAACACGGCGGTTGGGCGCCGGATGGGGGCGAGCCTGGAAATGGCCACCTAGTATTTGCCTCGTCTAAAGAGTGGAAGGCGCCTTTGATCCTTTCGCACGGCCGGCGGGATGAGCACGCGGTCGAAAAGGTGGGGCGGGATGTGCTCGGCCTTGATCCGTATCAGGTATCGGGTAGTGCGGCGGCCCCATGTCGCGGACGGCAGTCGTCAGGGCCTGGCCTTCCTCAGGAACTCGCGCCCCGATTCGAACTCATCGAGATCGATGTCCTGCCCGACCCCTCGTTCCTGGATGAGCACCTCCGTCTCGTCTCGTGGAAGCTCAAGCCCGACGCCTCCCGGAGCTGAGCATGGGAAATACTCTCCTCGCGGTAGAGTTCGAGCAGGAAGGCTTCCCTCGCCTTCCCGTTGAGGTCAGTCCCCTCGGTGCGAATCTGCTCCTCGATGTCGTGTGGTATCTCGAAGCTGATGTTCATGGTCGGTCCTCGCTCAAATGTCGTCTGGAGTCCCGTCCCGATAATCCTACATCCCGTCCGCCCTCCAAGCTCATCTCGACCATCCCAGCCTCAACTCGCCCGCTGGGCTCGCAATCCAGTCCGACCGTCATTCAAATCGGAGATGCATGACGGATTCGCCCGAATCTCTCAGCTCAATCAGCGAATCGATGCCGATCTCCAGGTGTTCCGTCACATATTTCTCGGTCACGACCCGATCGCTCCGCGTGGTCTTCACTCCCTCGGGCGTCATCGGGTTGTCCGACACCAGCAGAAGCGCCCCTTTGGGAATATGGTTGACGAACCCGACGATGAAGATGGTCGCGGTCTCCATGTCGATGCCCGAGGGTCGGACCCGCTTCAGGTACTCGCGAAACTTGTCGTCGTGCTCCCAGACCCGTCGGTTCGTCGTGTAGACGGTCCCCGTCCAGTAATCGTGCCCATGCTTGACAATCATCGCCGAGACCGCCTTTTGCAGCCGGAACGACGGTAGGGCGGGGATCTCCGGCGGCATGTAGTCGTTGCTGGTTCCCTCCCCGCGAATGGCCGCGATCGGCAGGATGTAGTCACCCACCTTGGTCTTCTTCAACCCCCCGCACTTGCCCAGAAAGAGAACCGCGTTCGGTTCCACGGCCGCCAGCAAGTCCATGACCGTTGCCGCCATGGCGCTTCCCATGCCAAAGTTCAAGATCGTCAGGTTCTCGGCCGTGGCCGATTGCATGGGGTGGTTTCGGCCCATGACTTCCACACCGAACCGACGAGCGAACATCTCAACATAGTTGACAAAATTGCTCAACAAGATGTACTTGCCGAACTGGTCGAGCGAACGCCCCGTGTACCGGGGAAGCCAATCCTTCACGATCTCATTCTTGGATCTCACGGCGCTGATTCCTCTTCGAAACGTAAACGCAAGCCTTGCCAACGCGATCTCAGGGTACCGCTTCTTTGACCTGACATGGGGAGTTGGGAGTCGGCTGACGAACTCGACCTCAGGGTACTGCTCCTTTGACCTTGCCGACAGCAGCGAGGACAATCAAGGAGATTCGGTGTTCAGATGGGGAATCGGAAACTGGAGCTGGTCTACTCCCGATTCTCCTCGTGCCGCGGGGCCCGCGACCATGCGTTCGATCCTTCCCGTATCGTCACGCCGGCTTCTCCGGGAGAAGCGAACGATCGAGGCGATGCTGCGGGTTTATTGCCGGGGACGCCACCGATCGACCGGGCTCTGCCCGGAGTGCCGGGAACTTCTGGATTACGCTTATTGCCGTCTTGATCGCTGTCCCTTCGGCGCCGAGAAGCCAACCTGCGTCAACTGCCCGATCCATTGCTACAAACCCGCCATGCGACAGAGCATCCAAGGGGTGATGCGTTACGCCGGTCCCCGCCTGATCTTCCGACACCCGATCCTGTCGATCCTCCACCTGATCGACGGTCGCCGCTCACCCCTCCTTGACGAACCCTGAGCCGCGCCGGCAACGGCTCTCCAACCTGAAAGGACGTCGAATAATGACGCAGAGCGCCTTTGCATCACCGATGCTGATGATCGTCTGGCAACTCGTACTGGCGACCACGACCCTGGGGCAAGCGCCGGCAACGCCTGCCGGAGCGGTCGAGGTCTTGCCTTTGGGAGCGATGCCAAATGGCAAATGGCAAATGGCAAATGGCAAGGCCGACGCCACGACGGACATCCAGAAAGCGCTGGATGACGCGGGCAAGCGCGGCGGAGTTGTCCGCCTTCCCGCGGGCAAGTTCCTGGTGGCCGGCAGCCTGAAGATACCCGTCGGCGTGGCGCTCGTCGGTTCCAACCAGGCCCCCTTTTACATTGAACCGCTCGTGGGCACCGTCATCCTGGCCACCGGCGGACGCGACAAGGAAGACGCCCCGGCGCTCTTCGAGATGGGCGATTCGTCCACGGTTCGCGGACTCACCGTCTTCTATCCCGACCAGAAGCCCGACGAGATTCACCCCTACGCCTGGACTTTCCATCTCAAGGGGGGCGATAACACGGTCGAGAACGTCACGCTCATCAACAGCTATAGCGGCATCAAGATCGGCCCGGAGCCCAACGTCCGACATCGCATCCGCGGCGTTTCCGGTTGTGTGCTCCGGCGCGGGATCTGGCTGGACAACTGCACCGACATCGGCCGGATCGAGAACGTTCAGTGGCACTGTCACTGGTGGTCCTCGCCCAAGGTCGGGGGCGACTGGGAGAAGATCTACAAGTATATGTGGAAGAACTGCGAGGGATTCGTCTTCGCGCGGACCGACTGGGAATATGTGACCAACACGTTCATCTTCCCGGTCCAGATCGGCTACCACTTCGTGGCCACCCGGAACGGGGCGATGAACGGTCAGCTCTGCGGCATCGGCGCCGATGCCGCGAACCGTTGCATCGTGGTCGATCAGGTCCAGCCCATGGGCCTTCTGATCACCAACGGCCAGTTCGTGGCGTTCGAGGGGGAAAACCCGGTGCAGATTTTGATCAACCCGACCTGCGCCGGTTCGGTTCGCCTTCAGAACTGCGCTTTCTGGGGACCGGCGATGCAGAACGTCGTGGCCCACGGCAAGAGCTACGTGTCGCTCTCCAACTGTTACTTCAGCAGCGGACGCCCCGGCAAGCCTGGCAAGGCGCTCGTGGAGGCGGATGGGGGCAAGCTTCAGGTCCAGGGGTGCGGTTTCGCCACCGGAGAACCCGCGATCGTGCTGGGCAAGGGGCTCAAGCACGCCATCGTCACCGGGAACAACGGAATCAATGGGGTCGCGGTCACGAACCAGATCGGCGACAAGGCGATCATCACCAACAACGAGCCAGGAGCCAAGCCGTGAGACGGACCATCCTCCTCGCGCCCCTGGCGATCAGCCTGTCGACCGCGGCGCTCGGCGCTGACAGGAAGCCAGGCGAAGTCCCTCAGACCTTCGCCATCGAGACATTCGTCCATCGAACGTACAACTATCTGGACAGCATGGTCGACGGCAATGGGCTGCCTTATTTCAACATCTTCTGGACTGATCCGGCCGAGGCGGCCCACGACTGGCCCGACTTCGGCGATGTGACGAGCCGCCAGCTTCAGGGGGCGATCATGGCGCGTCACCTGACCGGCAGGGAAGCCGCGAACGAGAAGCGCTGGTTGAAGAGGGTCCTGTCTTCCCTCGATGCCGACACGGGACTGCTGGTCCGGCCGAAGACGTCCTTCTCGGAGCCGGTCGCCGACCTGGGCGATCAGGCCCTCGCGCTTTACGCCCTGACGACCGCTTACGCCGACCACCCCGACCCGGAGCTCAAGGCGGCCATCGACAAGATGGTGGCTCATCTCCCCAAGCTCTACCAGGCCGGCCACTGGCTGAGCGGTTTCAGCATCAAGAGCCTGATGACCTGGGTGCGCCTGACCGGTTCCAAGGCCGCCCTCGAGCAGGCTGGGAAGCTGGTCAAGGCTTGCTTTGACGAGGCCCCGCTCTTCACGCCCGACAACACGTTCCGCCACGGCGGCCATATGCACGGCAACCTGCGCACGCTGGTCGGAGCCGCCGATTACGCGCTCTACGCGCGGGACCCTGTTCTCTTCAGCCGGGTCGACGCCCTGTACCGCTACGTCCGCTCTGAGGGCACCCGGTTCGGCTTTCTCCCTGAAGTCATCGGGCGCGAGGGAGACATCATCTCGTGCGAGACGTGCGCGCTCATGGATTTTCTGGGTCTGGCGGTCACGCTGGCCAACAACGGCCATCCCGAATACTGGGGCGACGTGGAGCGAATGGTCCGCAACCAGTTGGCCGAGAGCCAGATCACCGACGTCTCCTGGCTCAGGTCTGCCAAGGGCAAGCCCGATACGCCGCAATTCACCTGGCGCGACATCGGCCCGAGAATCCAGGGCGCCTATGCGGGCTGGTCGTCCCCCACCCATATCCTGGCCGCCCGGGAAGAGCTACACTGGGGCGGTTCGGAATTACGTGGCAAGACCAGGGCCCTGCAGAACTGTTGCGGCGGGTCGGGGACTCATGGCTTCTTCATCGTCTGGAAGAACGCCTCCCGGTTCGCTCGCGGTACGCTCTCGGTCCATTTGCACATCGACAAGCTTCTGCCCGAGGCCGAAATCCGCTGCTTCCAGCCCTACAAGGGACTCTTGACCATCGACCTCAAGCGTCCGGCGAAAGTCCGCGTCCGGATTCCCGAATTCGTGAACGCGAAGGACATGAAGATCACCTCGAGGCAGGTCGAGCTGCCAGCCCGGGTCTGGGGCAACTATCTCGAACTCGATCAAAGAGCCGCGGGTGAGAAGCTCGAGGTCAGATACCCGATCGCCACGCGCGACGAGGAGGTCTCGATCGGCAACCCGGGATTCCGGCACTACCGCTACCGGGTCACCTGGATGGGTGACACGGTCGTGCGGTTGACACCGCTCGGCGAGCAGTTCAAGACTGGCTATTCCGATTTCGACCAGCGACAGGTTGAGACCTTTTACGGGACCAGCGGCCCGGGACCGATTTATTGTCGGGAATTCATGCGAGCCAGCACCGAACCCAAGCCGGCCGCGCTGCACCTGGACGACGGGGCGCTCGATTTCTGGTAACTGAAGTGGCACATGGGCTTGGGGTGGTCGTTGCGGGCTTCCGGCCTCGGTACGTGGTAGATGCTTCTGATTATGGCGAATTCGACGGGTGGGATTGATCCTGAGCCGGCTCGGTCGTTCAGCGGTACTTGAAACCCGGATCGCACATGGGTTATTCTTATAGGTAAGACTCGAACGATGTTCCGCCCGGGTCGTTGTTTTCGCTCCTTTGCCTCAGTCATTGACGCCTTGCGTCTCGCTCAATGAAATCCGGGAGACCCCATGCGTTTTGTGCTGATTGATCGGATTCTTGACGTACAGCGAGGTGAGTCTCTGGTTGCCCTGAAGAATCTTTCGCTGGCGGAGGAGTATCTCGGCGACCACTTTCCCGGCTTTCCGGTGATGCCCGGCGTGCTCATGCTGGAGGCGCTGACCCAGGCCGGTGCCTGGCTCGTCCGCGACATGGAAGATTTTGCCCATAGCATCATTGTGCTCAAGCAAGCGAAGACGATCAAGTACGGCAGCTTCGTCGAGCCGGGCCGGCAACTGGAACTCCGCGTCAACCTGGTTTCGAACGACACCCACGATACAACCCTCAAGGGGGTCGGAGTGATCGACGGCCAGGAAATGGTCAAGGGGCGTCTCACCCTGACCCGCTACAACCTACGAGATCGTGATCCGGCTCTGCATCAGACCGACGCCACCATCGTGGCGGGTCTGCGCGACCTGTTCCAGACTCTTCGGAAAGGATCGGTCGGAGCCCGCGCCATCACGCGGCTGCCTCAGATGCCCAAAGTGGAGACGCCTGCCTGAGAAGCAGCCAGCACGCCGCCAACCATTACCTCACGCACGCTCGGTGTAAGAGCCTGCCCTGATGCTCCTGTTTTGCCGCTTTTGCTGTCTGGCCCCGGGGTCGATTCACGGCCAGCGGGTTTCCCCGCACTTGAAACGCGCCTTATGATGTTGCAAGGATTCGCGTTTTTCATCAAGATACCGGCCAATTGGTTAACCGTCCCGACGGGGGTTCGGGTTACCGATTCGCGGGGTCTCCGAAAAGCCTGCCCACCGATACACCTTTGAAGTTGAACGCTCGAGATCGCCGACGATTAAGTGAGCCGACTTGATCTTCGGTGCCCCTGCCGGTCGGTCTGGATTGGGGTTGAGCGGCAATCCCTTTTATCCTGAGGATGACATGCCAACGTACGAAGAAATCTTCGACAAAGTCCAAACGACCTTGGTGGATGCACTGGGGGTGGACGAGGAAGACGTGACCCGCGAGGCCACCCTGCAAAAGGATCTGGGTGCCGAGTCCATCGATTTCCTGGACATCGTTTTCCGGCTGGAGCGGAATTTCGGGATCAAGATCCCCCGGGGCGAGTTGTTCCCGGAGAACCTGGTTGCCGACCCGGAGTGGGTCGCCGACGGCAAGCTGACCGGCAAGGGCATCGCCGAGCTCCAGGCGCGGCTGCCGTTCGCCGACGTCACCAAGTTCGCCGCCAACCCCGAGGTCGAGAACATTGGAGATCTTTACACCGTCGACATGCTCGTTCAATATGTGCAGAGCAAGCTCTCGGCCTGAGCCGGCGGGGCTTGGTCGCCGACTTGTGTGATCTTCGTTTGTCGCTCTCAACGGAGCGTGGATTGAAACCAGACGATGCGTTGGATCTGGATCGATAAGTTCCTGGAATTTCGCAGCGGGCAGTTCGCGCGGGCGATCAAGAACCTGACGCTGGCCGAAGAGCACCTGCACGACCACTTCCCCGGCTATCCGGTGATGCCCGCCTCCTTGATCATCGAGGGTCTTGCCCAGACGGGAGGGATCCTCGTCGGGGAAGCGGGTGGGTTCGCCGAGAAAGTGGTCCTCGCCAAGATCCCCCGGGCCGAATTCCTGGGGGTGGCCTGCGCCGGCGATCAACTCATCTACGAGGTCACTCTCAAAGACCTGCGCAGCGAAGGGGCGGTGGTCGAGGCCAAGGCGTTTCTTGACGGCGAGCTGCTGGCCGACGCCGAGATCGTCTTCGCCCACCTGGATAATTCTCGGGCCAACCAGATTTTCGGCCCCAAGAACTTCGTTTTCACCCAGCAGCTTCTGGGGGTGCTCGATCTAGCGAAAGCCCAAGAGCGTGCGCGGGAGGCAGACCAGAATCCGGCGGGCGAATCGGCTTCCAATAACGGTCAGCCGCATGAGCCTCCCCCGAAACACTGAGGAGATTGACCGGGTCTTGCCGCGAACGTCTTGCGAAATCGGCAAAAGCGGGGAAAATTTCGGGCTTGGGTCGAGTTTATCTCTCCGGGGCGCTTCCCAGGCGCCATAATAATAGGGCAACCCGTACCCAAGCTCCACGATCAGGATAAGAGCCAGGGGTTTTCGGGCGGAGATCGACGAGTCATTCATGCTTGGTCTAGAGCACCGCGTCGTGATAACCGGTCTAGGTCTGGTCACTCCCCTGGGTGACTCCGTCGACCGTTTCTGGGCGTCCTTGGAAGAAGGGCAGGGAGCCGTGCGCCCGGTGCAGGCCTTCCCTGTCGAGGGTCTGGCGGCGAGTCTCGCGGCCGAGGTCCGCGATTTTGATTTCGTGAAGACCCCCGTTCTGGCCAAGGCGAAGTTCATCAAGGAACTGCGCAAGAGCCGCAAGTACATGGCGCGGGACATTCAGCTCTGCGTCGCGGCCGCGCAGCACGCCATGGTCGACGCCGGGCTGGACAAGGGGGGCGTGGACCCGACCCGGATTGGCATCGACCTGGGGGCGGGTTTGATCTCCAGCGAGCTCGACGAGCTGGCGCCGGCCATCGTCCATGCCTCGGCCGCCAGCGGCACGTTCGATTTCACCACCTGGGGCCGCGAGTCGATCGGCATGATCGAGCCGATCTGGCTGCTCAAGTACCTGCCCAACATGCTCGCCTGTCACATCAGTATTTTGATGGATTGCCAGGGGCCGAGCAACACGATCACCGAGGCCGACGCCTCGTCCAACCTGGCGATCGCCGAGGCCGCCCGGATCATCGCCCGGGGCAAGGCCGATCTGATGATCGCCGGCGGCGCCGATTCCAAGATCCATCCCTTGAGCTTCGTCCGCATGGCACTGCAAAAGGGGCTCTCCCACTGGGAAGGCGATCCCGCCGGTGCTTGCCGGCCGTTCGACCTGAAACGCGACGGAACGGTTCCCGGCGAAGGAGCGGGAATCGTCATTCTCGAAGAGCGCGAGCATGCCCTGAAGCGGGGTGCGGTGATTCACGGTGAACTGCTGGGCGCCGGGTCCGGTTGCGATGCGATGCCCAACGGCGGGCTCGACCCGGAAGGGAGCGGTACCGCCATCGCCATCGCCGCCGCCCTGCGCGAGGCCGGCCTGCCTCCCAGCGCGATCGGCCACGTGAACGCCCATGGGATCGGTTCGCCGGTGGGCGATCTGGCGGAGGCCCGGGCGTTTCACCGCGTTTTCGGTTCCACTCCGCCCCCCGTCGCGGCCCTCAAGGGTTACATGGGGTCCATCGTCTCCGGCTGCGGCGCGGTGGAGCTGATCGGCAGCCTGATCGGCGTCAACCGGGGAATGATCCCGCCAATCCTCAACTGTGACGAGCCCGACCCGGCGTGCGAGCTCGATCTGGTGCGGGGAAGTCCGCGACCATCACGCAATTCGACCTTCGTGAACACGAACATCACGGCCAACGGCCAGGCGGCCGCCCTGGTGGTCCGGGGACGCACGCCGGAGACGGTAGGATCATAAGAATCGAGGCCTGCGCGGGCTTGATCGCGGCAACTGGGGACAAAGCTCGGATTTGGAGAGGAAGTTTTCATGCGACGTGTCGTGGTGACAGGAATGGGCATGGTCACTCCTGTCGGTCGAGATCTCGAGACCACCTGGAAAGCTCTTATCGAGGGCAAGTCCGGGGTGGGACCGATCTCGCTCTTCGATGCCAGCACCTTTCCGACCCGGATCGCCGCGGAGGTCAAGGACTTCTCGCTGGGCAACTATCGCGCTGACGCGGCCCGCTGGACCGAACATTCGCGCAACTCGAAGTTCGCCCTGGCGGCGGCCCAGATGGCCATCGATGATTCGGGCCTGCTCTCGGGCAGGTCCGAGCTGGACCGGACTCGGTTCGGCGTGTATCTGGGCGCGGGCGAAGGCCAGCAAGACTTCCCCCGGTTCGTCAAGCTCGTCTACCGGACGGCCCATGCCGACAAGCCGGCCCCGCCGCACGGAACGCAGTCGGGCCTGGACGACCAGGGAGAGCCGCTCAACTGGCGGGTCGCCACCTCGGAGTTTACACGGCTGGGGGTGCACGACTTGCATCCGATCTGTGAGGCCGAGCAAGAGCCGGGCACCCCCGCGGCGCACCTGGCCAATGTCTTCGGTGCCAAGGGGGTCAACGCCAACTGCCTGACGGCCTGCGCGGCCAGCTCGCAGGCCATCGGCGAGGCGTACGAGATGATCCGCGGCGACAATGCCGACGTGATCCTCTCCGGCGGCACGCACAGCATGATCCATCCCTTCGGCGTGACCGGATTCATCCTTCTGACCGCGCTTTCCACCCGCAACGACGAGCCGGAGCGGGCCAGCCGCCCGTTCGACCGCGATCGCGACGGTTTCATTCTCGGCGAGGGGGCCGGAATGCTCGTCCTCGAGGAGTTGGAGCACGCCAAGGCCCGGCGAGCCCGGATTTACGGCGAGATCGTCGGTTACGGTTCCACGGCCGACGCCTTCCGGATCACCGATAGTCACGACCAGGGCCGAGGCGCCATCGCCTGCATGAAAGAGGCCCTCGCTTCCGCCCGGGTGGCTGCCGACGACATCGACTACATCAACGCCCACGGAACCAGTACGTCCGTTAACGACTCCATCGAAACCCTGGCGATCAAGCAGTCTTTTGGCGAGGCGGCCTATCGGGTGCCGATCTCCAGTACCAAGAGTATGATGGGCCATCTCATCGCCGCGGCCGGCAGTGTCGAGGCCATCGTCTGCCTCCTGACCATCCGCGACGGCGTGCTCCCCCCGACCATCAATCTGGATCACCCCGATCCGGATTGCGACCTGGACTACATTCCGCACGAGGCCCGGCGGAAGAACGTGGATATCGCTCTCTCGAACAGCTTTGGATTTGGTGGCCAGAACATCACGCTCATCCTCAGACGTTTCAACGATTGATGGTGCTCGAGCCGATCCCGAGACCCGCGATCGAGCTCCCCACCGTCCCGGGCGGCGGATCTTGATCGCGCGAGACAGGTGAGCCTGGCGAGGCCATCAGGAGCCCTCTGGTGATCATCCTGCTCAAGATACTGCTGGGGCTAGTCGCAACCGCCCTGGCATTGCCGGTTGTGGTCGTTTTGACATTCCTGGTCTACGCCGTGATCCGCTACGGTCCGGTGATCGGCCGCATCTTCGAGGTCCGGCCGGTCTTCTTGCCTCTGCGGGTCTCCCCCGCGGAGACGGGCGAGACCGTGCGCTTCACCACCGAGGACGGCCTGAAGCTGGAGGGCTCGTATCTCAGGCGCCGGCGCGATGACCGCGTCGGCATCCTGGTGTTCTGCCACGAGTATCTGAGCGATCGCTGGAGCTGTCTTCCCTACCTCGACCATCTGCGAGACGAGGGCTACGACATCTTCACGTTCGACTTTCGCAACCACGGCGCGAGCGAGAGTTCCTCCACGTATTCTCCGCTCCAGTGGGCCACCGAGTACGAAGTCCGCGACCTGAGGGCCGCGCTGGGCTACCTGCGCGGACGCGATGATCACGACCCGGCGGGTTTCGGCCTCTTCGGCGTGAGCCGCGGCGGCTCGACGGCGCTGGTCGTCTCGTCCGAGGAGCGAGACGTCTGGGGGGTCGTGACCGACGGCGCGTTTCCGACCCGAGGAACCATGACGGCCTATATCCTCCGCTGGGCCGAGATCTATGTCCGCAGCCCGCGTTTCCTCGCCCTGATGCCTCGCTGGGTCTACACCTTCCTGGGCCGGGTGAGCCGCCGCCGTTCGGAACGCCGCCTCAACTGCCGGTTTCCCGACATCGAAACCGCCGTCCGCGGGATTTCGCCCCGCCCCTGGCTCATGGTCCACGGTGAGCGCGACGCCTACATCGGACCGGAAATCGCCCGGGCCCTCTTTGCTGAGGGGGGCGAACCGAAGGAGTTTTGGCTGGTCGAGGACGCCAAGCACAACCGCTGTCGCGAGTGTCAGCCCGAGGCCTACTCGATCCGGGTGGTAGACTTCTTCCAGCGTTACGCCCCAAGGCGCCCCCTCGAGCCGGCGGCCAAACCGACCGAGGCGCCGGAGCTTTCCACTTTCGCGAACCAGCGAGCGTTGACGCTGGCGACGCCCAGGCTCGTCCCCGACGTCACGGCCCCAGTCACGAGTTGACGGCGCATTCTGGTGGTTTGAAGCAATGCTGGATTACATCAAGCGCGTGCTGGGCCTTCCAGTCGAGAACCGGGCCCGCGGGCTGGCCAGGCGATTTCTTGAGCAGACTCGGCACGCTCGCGACATCCAACAGCGCCTCCTGCTCCGGCAGGTCGCTCGACACGCCGAGAGCCGTTTCGGCCGCGATCATCATTTCCACGAGATCAAGAGCGCGGCAGACTTCCGCAAGAATGTCCCCCTGGGCGACTACAATCGTCTCGAGCCGTATATCGACCAGCTCCGGCGCGGCGATACCGAGGCGCTCTTCGCTGCCGGCACGCCAGTCTTGATGTTCGCACTCACCTCCGGCACGACCAACCGGCCCAAGACGATACCCGTCACCCAGCAGTCGCTGCGGGACTACCGCGAGGGCTGGACCATCTGGGGAATCCAGGCCTTCGACGCCCACCCCGAGATCCTGGCCCGGGGGCTGCGACCCATTCTCCAGATCGCCAGCGACTGGCGTGAGAGCTTCACCCCCGCCGGCATTCCTTGCGGCGCCATCACGGGCCTGACCGCTTCCATGCAGAATCCTCTGGTCCGCAGCGTCTACTGCATGCCCGCCTGCGGGTCGCGTATCAAGGACATTGAATCGAAATACTACGTCGCGCTGCGGTGCTCCGTTCACCTCAACCTGGGAACAATCATCGCCGCCAATCCCGCCACCATCCTGGCCATGGTTCGCCTGGGAGATACGGAAAAAGAGACCCTCATCCGCGACCTGCACGACGGCACCCTGGCGGCCAAGTGGCCAGTTCCAGCGGAAATCCGTCACGCTCTCCGTTTCCGGATGCGGCGGCGCAAGGACGCGGCGGCACGGCTTGAATCGATCGTCAACCGGACCGGCCGACTCTTGCCCAAAGACTACTGGCCCAACCTCCAGTTCCTCGCCAACTGGATGGGTGGCACCATGCGAGCCTATCTGCGGGGCTATCCCGAGTATTTCGGCGAGACACCTGTCCGCGATGTGGGCCTGATCGCCTCGGAGGGGCGCATGACCATCCCCTTGGAAGACGGCACGCCCGCCGGCATCCTGGACATCCGCCACCACTACTTCGAGTTCATTCCCGAGGATCAGGCCGACAATCCTGCCGCCGAGACCGTCGAAGCCGCCGACCTGATCGAGGGCCGAAACTACTTCGTCGTCCTCACCACGGCCGGTGGGCTCTACCGATACAACATCCATGACCTGGTGCACTGCGCCGGCTGGCACGGCGAGGCGCCTGTCATCGAGTTCCTCAACAAGGGGGCTCATTTCTCCAGCCTGACCGGCGAGAAGCTTTCCGAACACCAGGTCATCTCGGCAGTCCAGGCGGCCCAGGGAGTGCTCGGGCTGCGGTTGCAGTCTTATCTCATGGTTCCCTCGTGGGGCGAGCCTCCGCACTATTCTCTGCTGGTTGAGACCACCGACCTTTCCACGGATGAGGCCGCGATCCGCCTGGCTCACGAAGTGGATGACCAGCTCCGCGGCCACAACATCGAGTATGCCAGCAAGCGCGAAACCCGCAGACTCGGCCCAGTCCGCACGTTGCGACTGGCCGAGGGTTCCTGGAGTGAATTTCAGAAGCGACGGCTGGCCCGGAGCGGGGGAACCGTCGAACAGTATAAGCAACCCCATTTGATCCCGGACCCGAACGAGGTTGAAGCGTTCCAGGTCCTCGATCACGTGGCCAGTTGAATTCAACCCTTCAGTCCAGGTTCGCCTTGCCGAATGTGCCCGGTTTTGGTATGCGACTTCCTGACCCGCGCCGGAGCGTCCTTTTGTATATGTGGATGTTCCCGGCTGACAGGCCATCCCCGAGCTCATCTCCCTGCATGCGGGTGAGTTTGCGAAGGGGGAAAACACCCAAGGACGGCGCGGAGAACCCTGGGCCTGGCTCCATGTTCGGACAAGGACCCGGCTAGCATGGCGTACCCTCCGGGGAGGGGAGCAGGAACCCATGAAGATGGCGACGGATTCCGCCAGGCTCTGGATGTATCCCAGGCGGATCGTGATGATCCCCCTGGCACTGGTCTTCTGGTGTCTTGCAGGCGGCTGTGCCGGGTTGAGTTCGCTGGACCAGCGAGCATCGTCTCTTTCGAGTCTCTTCTGGAACCACTCCGCCAAGACGGCCGAGGTTCCCGGCTACGACGAGTACGCGGCGGGCGCAATGGCATCGCATCCCAATATCGAGCAAGAACTTGCGCAGGCCCGCCGCGAATCGCGACCGCAGGCCAATGACCCATTGCAGAACCCGTCCCGCACCGAGCTTTTGGCACACGCGGAAGAGGCTGAGAGCAAGGATAAGCCCAGGTCCCGATCACGGAGCCGCCTGCCGGGCGAAGCCCGGAAACGAACCGTCGATTCCAGCATCCGCGTGACCCTCGGCAAGCCGGAAAGCCTTCAGACCATCGCCGATGAACCCTCGGCAAAAGCCCCAGTGCTGGCGTCTGCTCCCGTGACCAACTGGAAGCGATCCGGAACCGGTAATTCGAGCCTCCCCGATGAATACGACGAAGGTCGTGTCACGACCCCGCGTCGGCGACCCCCGGCCCCACCCCAGGCCCGGCGCGACGAGAGCTTCACCAGAAGCACCGAAACCCTCGTCGCCAGAGCCCAGGACTCGCTTCCCAAGCGTCAATCGAAGCGTGAGACGAAGCCCGCATCCAGTAATGAGAAGCTGCGGGCCATCCTGCTTGCGGCCAGAAACCGGCTGGACGCCGTCACGAGCTATCAGGTGACCATGACCCGGGCCGAACGCGTGGGCGGCCGGCTCCAGTCCGAGGATGACGTTCTCTTGAGCATCCGCCGCAAGCCCAAGGCAGTCCGGCTGGAGTGGACAAACGGGCCAAGCAAGGGGCGCGAGGTCATCTACTCCTCGGCGATCAACGATCGCATGATGTACGTGAACATGGCGAACTCGTCGCTACCCGTGCCCCGCATGTCGCTTCCCATCGATAGCCCGCTCGCCCTGCGGAATAGCCGACACCCGATCAGCGAGGCCGGATTTGACACGATCCTCGACAACCTGATGAAACATCTGAGACCGGATACGGTGGACGCGCGGCGCGATGGAAAACTCTCCTACAAGGGCGTCAAGCAACCGAGCGGCGTGGATGAACCGTGCCACCTGTTCGAGCGAATCACCCCCAGTGGCGAGACGTGGCAGGTCTACCTCCAGACCCGGACACTCCTGCCCGTGGTCGTGTCGGCGGTCAAGACATCCAGCGGCGAACTGATCGAGCGCTACAGCTACCGCGACCTCAAGCTCAACCCGACCGAGCTCGCCTCGGCCGAGGCCTTTGATCCGGACAAGCGATGGGGTGAATCCAAGGGCTGGCTGTCGCGGCTGGCACGTGCGGCGGGTGGCCCGGCAGGCGCCGGTTCGGGAGCCTCGACGACTCGCTGACTGCCAATCTGACGCCGAAACGGGCAATCTTGCCGGCTCTTCGGTTCGCTACCAGTCCTGCAGCGCCATCCCTAAGATCAGCACTGTCAAGCAGTTGCTTCTTGAGTACAAACGGAAACATTCGAGCGCTCGAATTCGGCCCGCGGGTTGCATAAAACGAATCGTCGCTTTATCCTCGAAAGATGAGTGAGTCGTCTGGACGAGGGAGTGTGAAGAACCCCGGAACCGGAAGGCAGTCGTGCCGGGTCTCGCCCGGAGCGTGAACGTCCCAGAGTGAGTTCGTATCCCATGCTGGCGTTACAGCCCTACTCGATCCTCATCACCGACGACGACGCGGACACTCGCGAGACCCTTCGCGATGTTTTCGAGCCCCAGGGCTACCGGACCTTCCTGGCCGAGAGCGGTGAGGAAGCGATCGACATCGTGAAGGATCACGAGGTGCACCTCGCGCTCATGGATATGCACCTTCCCCGGCTCTCCGGACTGGAGACGATCGCCATCGTCCGCCAGATGAAGGGAGGCATCCCTTCCATCTTGATCTCGGCCGACCGCGATGAGAACCTGCTCCGCCGCGCCCTCTCGGAACATGCCTTTTGCGTTCTGGCCAAGCCTGTCAGCAAGCACGTGGTGATCTACGTGGTCACGAAAGCCCTCCAGAAGTACTACAATTGACCGCTCCAGTCTCCGCCTGCCCCCAGCGCTGGCTTCGTTCCCGGCCGTTTTTCCTTTTGCTGGCCCTGATCGTCCTTGCACCAAGTTCCCGGGCGCACGACATCCCCAACCAGAGGGTCGATCGATCCATCCAGGCAACCATCCAGCCGGGAAAGCTGCGGATCGACTACGAGGTCAGCCTGACCGAGCTCACGCTCACTCAAGACCTGCGCACGCTGATCGGATCGCTCCCAGGGGCCGATCGAACCCAATGGCTGGCCCGCTATGGCCAGGTCACCGGGCCACTCAACGCCAAGGGCTTCTTGATCAACTGCGACGGCCTGCCCGTCGAGCTGACCTTTCAGGGATACGACCTGGCCGTCGAGGAGCACCCGCGCTACACGTTTCACATGGAGGCTCCCTTGCCCGCCAAAGGGAGATTGGGAATTCACGACACCAACTTCGTCTCGAGCGAGGGGACCAGCCGGCTGGCCGTGCGGGGAAAAGGCGGCGTCAAGGTCGAAGGCGACGCGCTACCCGACGACGTCTCTCAGATTCCGATCAAGCCCGTCTGGCAACTCGGCGACGAGGAGGAGCGGCGAACCCGACAAGTGGAAGTCAGTTTTCGGGGACCTACCCTATCACCTTCTCCCTCGGAGAGAAGCCACCGGGCAACGGGGGATGAGGGGATTTCGTCACATCCAACTGAACCCGGTTCGACCGATCGGCTCTCCGATCTGCTCGACCGGAGTGCGGGCGCCTCGTGGTTGGGTCTGTTGCTGATCGCGGCCGGGCTGGGGGCAGTGCATGCGATCCAGCCGGGACATGGCAAGACCCTGGTCTCGGCCATCGCGCTGGGCCCGGAGGCTCGCTGGTATCAACCCGCACTTTTGGGGCTGGTCACGACGATGGCCCACACGGGGAGTGTGCTGGCCATCGCCGGAGTTCTCTGGTGGACGGGTGCATCACAGGTGGCTGGCTTGCACCGGTCGCTGGCCCATCTCGCGGGGTTTGCCATCGCCGCCGGCGGCTTCTGGCGGATTGGGCGGGCGATCGCCCAGCGCAGCGAACATGCGGAAACGGTAGGAAGCTTGCCTAGCAGACTCTCGTTGGGCGAGATCGTGGGCCTGGGCCTGGCCGGTGGGCTGGTGCCGTGCTGGGATGCCGTCGGCCTGGTGGTCCTGGCGACGGCCATCGGCCGGCTGGGCACCGGCGTGGTGCTGGTCATCGCCTTCGGCGCGGGCATGGCCGCGGTCCTCGTCGCGGTCGGACTCGTGGCGAGCCGGATCAAAACGGCGACAATTTCCTCCCCGCGCGCCCGAGCCTGGGAGTCCCAGATCGAGCTGGCCAGCGGCTTGATCCTCGCCGCCATCGGCCTGGTGTTTTTCCTGGGGTAGCACGGAATTCATTCCGTATTGCGATTCCCTGCCAGCGCGTGTTAATCGGACACGGCTGCGATGCACTATCCCGACTGGCGACACCGCGATAGACTGATGGCTGGAGGTCTACATGATCTACAAGGTCGCACTCCATCGCTCGGAGGAGGGCTACAGCGTCAGCGTACCCGGCCTACCGGGGTGTTGTTCGCAGGGCGCCACCGAGACCGAGGCGCTGGAGAATATCGCCGATGCCATCCGCGAGTACCTTGAGGTGGCGGCGGAGTTGGCCGCGGAGGCCGAGGCTCGCGAGGTCGAGGTCGCCATCTAGCCATGCCCAAGCTGCCGGGGGTCAATCATCTCGACGCGGTTCGCGCCCTGGAGAAGGCCGGCTTCCAAGTCCGGCGTCAAGGCAAGCACATCGTGATGACCGACGGCACGCGCATCGTGACGATCTCGCGCCATGATCCAAAGAGCGCGATTACGATGGGCACGATCGTGCGGGGTGCCGGCCTCACGATCGACGAGTTCCGTCAATTGCTTTAGGCAGGAGGCGATCCAGCCGACCCGCTCCGGGGCCGTTGATCTCGGTCATTAGAGCGGTTTGCTCGTGCGTTGCACACAGCTTTCAAAGGACGCCGTTGTGATC
>JBMFUH010000022.1:0-19001 GCA_049966735.1 Isosphaeraceae bacterium | reverse complement strand
GAGCCGGTCACGGATACCCAAAGCGCTTCGAGCCAGAGTGGCTGCCCAGGCACGCTACCGTTGTGGGTACTGCCTGACCTCCGAGTCGATCGTGGGTACTCCGATGGAACTGGATCACCTCATCCCAGAGTCGCTCGAGGGTGCCACCGTGGAAGAGAACCTGTGGCTCGCGTGCTCGCTGTGCAACGATGCCAAGGGCTATCGGATCGCATCGGAAGATCCCCTGAGTGGAGAGGTTGTACGGTTCTTCAATCCGCGGTACCAGAACTGGCACGAGCACTTTCGCTGGTCGGATGATGGATGTCGCGTCATCGGCCTGACCCCGACCGGACGCGCTACAGTAAGCGCCCTCCACCTGAACCGCCCCAGCCTGGTCACGGCCCGGCGCGCCTGGGTCTCCGTCGGGTGGCATCCGCCAGAGGATTGAGCGGGCGTTCGACAAAGAGGAAATCACGGGGGACGTCATTGCCGGAAGAACAAGGATGGCAAGATCGACTGGGCCGACGGAGGATGCCGTGCATTCCCGCTTGATACTGATAATCAAGCAATCAGTGTCGCGGACGATCTCGGAAGCCCTGCCGAGTCGCGAGCGATCTTGCGCTATGCCAGTTAGTCCTTAACCAAGCGTGATATATAGCCCGACGACGTCGATTTTTGGGAAAAAGCTCGAAAATACCGAGCATTTGGCTGGTAGCACACCAGTGCCCACGAAACAAGAGGTAACGTCAAGACAAGGACACAAACCATCCACTTCGGGTCGGATAAGAATAATCTCCCATTCAACCCCCCGTGGCCCGGCACCACGGAATCGCGGCGCCGGCGATCTTTGCTCGATCCTCGTCCTTCGCTCTACCGTCCTCGCTTCACGTTCTTGTCCGTGTCGACCCGCACCGCGTCCGATGGCACCTTGTCCGCGACGGAGAGGGCGGAGGCGGCGAGGTCGAGGTCGTTGCCTTTCAGGCGGATTCGCTGACTGCCGGTTCCCTCCACGCGGAGGAAGGTTTTCAGCGGCTGGAAAACGCGGCTGCCGGAGATGAGCGCGGCTTGCGTGTTTTGAAGGCGGATCAGCGACTCGGCTTTGGGCGAGCCGTCGGCCTTCAGTCCGGTCAGTTCCAGGTTCTGGACGTCGTCGCCAACGACGGCGGGGCGAAGGTCCTCGGCCTCGAGGTGAAATCGCACGTTGTTCAGGGTGATGCCCTGGGCATGATGCAGATACAGGCCATAAGCCGGCAGGACGCCGAAGATCATGTACTCGGGGTAGTCGCGTTCGAGATCGGGCACGTCGCGGCGGGCGGCTTCCTCCGCGGTCCCGCCGCCGGGGAAGGTGATGTCCATGTTGCTGAAGGTGATGTCCCGGGGCCGCGTGTGCGGCGTTCCGGTGATCGAGATGCACGACTTGACCCCACCGCCCGGCACGCGCGCCCGGATGTTGTCGAAGAGGATGTTTCGGAGTTTCCCCTTCTCCCAGTTGCCGTCGTCGAAGACGGCCCAGACGTTTCCTGCCCCCAGCTTCCAGCCCGCCAGGCGGATCGAGATCGGCCCGGTCACGTTGTCCATCACCAGGTTCGAGAACACCATGTCCCGCATCACCGACCCGAACGACTCCTGGATCTTGACGCCGTTCATGCCCGTGTCGCGGATCACGCAGTTCGAGACGCAGACACGCTCGATGTTCGTCACCGCGTCTGGCCCCACGCGAATCGCCGCGCAGGCGGAACTGAGCACGCAGTTGGTGACCACGATGTCCCGGCAAGGCTGACCGCGCTCGATGGTCTTGAGCGCGATGCTGTCGTCGCCGCTTGAAATGTTGCAATTGGAGATGAACACGTCCTGACAACCGTCGATATCGATTCCGTCGCTGTTGGGCTGGACCCGGCTGTCGATCCGCAATCCCTCGACGCGCAACTGCCGGCAATGGATCGGATGGATGCCGAAGGACGGCGAATTCTTCACCAGGAACCCCTCGAGCCGGACGTCGTGGCAGTCGCGGAAGCGGATCAAGACCGGGCGCGAGTCTTTATCGGTCGCCGGAAACGCCTTGCCCTGGCCGTCGATCGTCCCCTGGCCGGTGAGCGCGATCTGCTCGCACCCCTGGGCATAGATGAGCGATCGGTTGAGGAGCTTGTAGACCACTTGCGGATCGGCCTTGTACTGTGCAAGGTCTCCCACACCCTTGAGCACGGCGGTCGAGGTCAGATGCAGTTCCACATGACTGCGCAACACCAGTGTGCCCGTGAGAAACGTGCCGCGATCGACCACGACCACGCCTCCTCCTTGCCGGGCGCATGTGTCGATGGCCCGCTGGATCGCCGCGGTGTCGTTCGACCGCCCATCGCCCAGGGCGCCCAAGGTTCGCACGTCGAGTTGACCGGGACGCGCGGCATTCGCGGGCGACGACGTCCCCGCGCTCAACTGTCCGGCCGGCGGCCCAGCGTCGCTCTTGGACCCGGCGAACGTTCCGCATATCAAGGCAACGCCCGTGAGGGCGAGCAGTCTGGTGGCCTCCATCACCTCGAACACTCCTATCCACGAGTACGGTGACCCCCTGAGTCGTCACATCTCCACAGATCGTGGTCCGACGACAGGCGCGACTCCAGACCCGCCCGCGACGAGGCGGAACTGAAGTGACTCGCCACGCTGGCCCCTGCGGGGATGGCGCTCATGACGTCTCGCCGCAATGCCAGAGTGCATCGATCAGAACGCCCAGTGCCACGACTCTTCTCCGGGAAGCCATCACTCGCTCCTGGGGGTCGGCATTCAAAGCCGTGTCCAGGGTACTCTGTATCTTGAACATTGTCTTATGGACAGACCCTTTCAGAAACAACGACATTCCAAAACTCACATTCGGCAGTGATAGCATCGCCTCCAAGAGACGACTGATCACATAATGGAGGTCCTTTGCGGCCTCCAGCGGATCTTCTGGCCCAACGAGGGTCGCCAACTTACGGGCGAGAAGGTCCAGAGAATTCCTCGTGCCGGGCGGGAAGAGATCCGCATTGAAGCGATCGTTTCGCCCTTCCCGAATATGGACGTAATCATGGATCAACTGATCTGTTGTATATGCAAAGAACTCTGCCTTGCCCATTTGCGATACGCTAGCCGATGTGATCAACTGGACGATCTCCTGAATCACCGCGTCGTATCTCTCATTGCTCATGGTTGATTCCTGTAACATGTATGCATGTACATCTTAGGTGCGTATCTGCTAGCCTTGAGAGCGGCGCTAGACTTGCATGGCGTCCCCGTCCCCCGGACGCCCCATCCTGACAGGCATTATCGCCGGAGCCACGCCGAAAATCGATACAAAGGAGTGAGACCCTGGAAAGCTTGACGCTGGCCGCTGGCGGCAAGGCCCTTGCATACCTTGCCTGGATCTTCCCGTCGGTCTCAACGACTGGCACCCGGTTCATGATCGGGCTGGCCGGATTTTTCCTCGGAGCTCTTGTCTTCCTACTCCTGGCCGTCATCGAATACAGCGCCTGGGCGCTGGTGGCGCCACCCCGGACTCGGAATTCGGAGGATGCTGGTGATCCCCCAGGAGCCGCGGACCTCGAAAGCCAGAATCGCTCCCAGCCGATCTCGGCTCTGGCTCGCGACGGGGTGCGACTCGCAGGAATCTGGCATCCCACGACGGGTGAGCCAGCAGGACGAACCGTGCTCCTGCTCCACGGTTTCGCGGAGGCCTCTGTTGCATTGCAGGCGTTGCGCGTGGCGGCGCTAAATCGAGCAGGGTGGAACGCGGCGGCCCTCGACCTGCGGGCGTATGGTAAGAGCGGCGGCCAGTTCGCCTCGTTCGGCGGTCGTGAGGCGGACGACGTCCGGGCCTGGCTGGATAGCCTGACGGCCAAGGTCGATCCGACACAGTCATTCGCGCCGGTCCTCTGGGGCCGGTCGATGGGAGCAGCCATCGCCGTCCAGGCAGCCGCGTCAGACAAGCGCGTGAGGGCCCTGATCCTCGAATCGCCGATGGTGGACCTGGACGAGGCGATGGCCGTCTGGTTCCGCAAGCGGCGGGTGCCGATGCCCCGGCTTCTCGCCCGTCTTGCCACGCGCCGGGCCGGCAAGATCGCGGGTGTTTCCTTGACTCGACCCAGGCCGATCGAGCTCGCGCCCCAAGTCCATTGCCCGGTCCTGATCGTTCACGGCAGCGCTGACACGCTCATTTCCGGCCTCGAAGCCAAACGTCTCGCCGGCGCATTCCCGACTCCGCCGCAGTTCATCGAAGTTCCCGGCGCGGGGCATGCGGACGTGGTCGCCGTCGGAGGGGAAACTCTTCTGGAGCAGATCACGTGCTTTTTGCGCGAGCAGCTCGCATAAATGCGTCTTATCCGCTCGGACGAACGCCGGTTATCCGTTCGATCCCGCTGGGCGGATGGTCCAGCCGCTCCAGCGTGGCCCGGGCGAGGTCGGTGGCGATCGACTTCGCCGCGCCGTGGTCGCGGACCCAGTTCAAATGCTCGCGGGCCTTCTTGCGGTCGCCGCGACGAAGCCACTCCAGGGCCGCGAACGTGTGTGCCTCGGTCTGCTCGGTCTGGGAACTGGCCCGCTTCAGAAGCGCATCAGTGTTCATGTCATGACGCAAGTAACGCACCAGGGGCGACGGCCAGGTCTCATGGATTGTGGTCGCGATCGCTTCGTCGAGAAAAATCGAGGCCTGAGACTCCTTGCCCGACTGGATCGCGCCGAAGTAGCCGAGAATCGCCATGTAGAGCGAGAGCCGATCGCGCCAGCCCTTCCGGCTCAGGTAGGCGCGGGCGTCGGCCTCGGCGCCGGCATCCCCCGCGCAGAGCTTCGACCATCCCCGGGCGACGTAGACGTCGACGCGCCCCGGGTCCAGCTCGAGCACCCGGTTGTATTCGAGGATCGCCCCTCGCCAGTCTCCCCGGTAGCGCAGAAGGTTGCCCTGCTCGAGCCGGCCGTTCAACTCCTTCGGATCGGGATGCAGGTCGATGCGCTTCTCGTCGCGCACGGCCAGGTTCTGCCGGCCGATCTCCTCGAGCAGCTTCGCCGTGCCGCCGTAATGAGCGATCAACTGGGGATGCAGCCGGCCGGCGGCCTCATAATCGACGATGGCCTGCTCCTTGAGCCCCAGTCGAGCGTAGACGTTCGCCCGATTGAAATGCACCACGGCACTCTTGGGCGCCAGGCGGACGGCCTCGCTGAGGTCAAGGGCGGCCCGGTCGTACTGGCCGATCATGAAGTATGCCAGGCCGATGTTGGTGTGAGCAGGGGCGCTCTGGGGATCGAGTTCCAGCGCCTTCTCCAGGTCTTTGATCGCGCGCTCGTACTGGCCCAGGCTGTTGTAGGCGGCGCCTCGGTTCAGATACGCCGTCGCCAGGTTCGGGTCCAGCTCGACCGCCTTGTTCAGCTCGTCGATGGCCTGCTGGTAGTGACCCATGCGCACCAGGATGCCGCCGCGATCCTTGAAGGCCCCGGCATCCTGGGGACTTAGCCGGCCAGCCAGTTCCGCGTCCGCGAACGCCTTGGCATTCTGGCCGCGGCGCGAGAGCAGCCCCGCGCGGAGGCGAAAAGCGTAGGTGAAGTTGGGATCGAGCTGGATCGCCTTATCGTAATCGGCCTGAGCCTTGTCCCATTCTCCCTTTGTTTCCAGCAGCTTGCCCCGCCTGGCATACGCGCGCGAGTAGTTCGGCCCCAGCCGGATCGCCTCGTTGTAGTTGTCGAGGGCTCGGTCGGGCTCACCGAGAGACAAGCAGCAATCGCCCCGGCCGATGAACGCGTTGGGATCGTCCGGATAAATCTTGATGGCCTGGTTGTATTCGGCGATGGCTCGTTCGTCTTCGCCCAGGCGATGGTAAGCCTGGCCCAGGCCGCTGTGGGCTGTGGCGTGCCCCTGGATGATCTGCAGCGACTTCTTTTTCGAAAGACTGCCAGCAGTGTTCAGGACGGGGAACATCGGCAGTGAACCGCCTCCTGGCGAGGCTGCGACATCCAGGAACCGCTCGATCGTGCTGGCCGGCCCGTTCCAGACTCGAATTGCCTGGGTGAACATGGCTCGCGCTTCTTCGTTTCGCCCCAGCATGAGCAAGGCGATGCCGAGATCGGTGTAGCCGCCTGGATGAAAGGGATTGTAGTGAATGGCCTGCTCGAAATCCGGGATGGCGCGTTTGGGTTGATCGAGCCGGCAGTAGCAGTTGCCCCGCTTGATCAGCGCCTGTATATCGCGGTGATGGCGGGCGATCACCTGGTCCAGCAAGGGGATGGCCTCACGGAACCGTCCCTGCTCGTAAAGCTGAAACGCCTGATAGCGTAGATCGTTGATCGATTCCGCCGGTACAAGCGGATTGCCCGACAGGGCAAGCAGAATCGTCAGGCTGGCTGCAAGCGAAACCCTCGTCCGCCGCATGACCCCGTCCTTGTGGTCTGTTGGCGATTTGATCTCCTCCCTACAGTTCGACCGAGGATCGGGTGGGAGTTGGTTGGATATCAGCCAGCAGACGGACCACAAGACCGGACGTGATGAGAGTACGCCTTAGAGCGAAACACGAGATTGTGAAGACCGCGCGCAGCGGTAGCGAGAAAGCCGTGAAAAGGGCTGATTTCCAATCCGGTTGAAAAAGTCGTGATCCGATGAGCGGCCAGTCATGATTTCACTCTCTCCCGCAAGGGGAGAGGAAGCAGGGATTGACCGGATTACGCTCGGGAGCCGCGCGGTCGACGCCGTTCAACGTGACCATGATGCCCAGGCCTTTGGTCCACGGCTACTGCGTGGGCAATCCGATCCAGTCGCGGGATCGCTGCCGCCCGCCAGCGCAACCCGGCCTTGCGAGCGATCGTAAGCGACCCTCCGCCGGACTTCGACACCGGAACTGATTAACGAGAATTCACGAATTTCATTGCGACTATCACCCTTGACTCCCGGGAAGTCTGGCGATAATTAGTAAAGGTCCCTATCGTAGTTCGTGTTCACTTGGTTGCATCTGCTATTGGCATGGCCTCGCGGTTGTTGCTTTCACCGGGCTGGGGCGGTCCGAGAAGACGGTCACCTGCGGAGGGTAGTCTCTTCCGTGGAGGAATGGGCGTGATCGAGCGGCTGGCTCTATCCTGGAAAGGTGCGTGGTTTGCTGTTGTCGCAGCGCTCGCGTGGGTGTCTGCATGGTCCGCGAGTTGCCCGCAGGTCAGCGTCAAGTCCCTGCCCCAGGCTGGCGTCGAGGTCACTGTCGAGATGCCGTCGCAGGGATCCATCATGGTTTCGATCGAGGACGACAATCACGAACCTCAGATGAACGACGATCGCGAACCTCAAGAAGACGATTCTGAGCCGTGCGGGCCACCGGGTGTGCGGCTTGTCCTGGCCCCCTCTCTCACTCTCTCGCAGATCATGTCGCCGCGGAGTCTCTCCCTCTCCGTTCTGACGCAGGCGGAGCACCGTTTGCGTTGTTAGTGAAAGCGAGCGCCCGTTCCGCCGGCCCCTAAGCGACCTTCCCGCGGGGAAAGGCCGGGTTCGTTTGTGGCGGGTTGTTCCCCGCGAGTTATCTCATGTGGATAAGGCCCGCCCGATGTGGTCGCGTGGGCACCTGTTCGGTTTGATCCCCAGCTTGGATCTGCTGCCTGTCACAAGTCATGTCGGAGTGCGCGTCATGAATGCCTTCAAATTCGCCATACGGCGACCCGTCTCGACCCTCATGCTGGTCATCATGCTTACAGGTGGCGGCGTCCTGGGGTGCTCGAAGATACAGGTCTCTAGTTTTCCGGGGCTGAACACGCCCAGAATCTATATGTACCTTGGCTACCTCGGCTTGCACGCCAGGCAGATGAGAGAGTACGTCGTCGGCCGGGTTGAGTCGTATTTTCAAAAGCACAAGGAGGAGCACCATCAGGAGAACCGTAAGATTGTGCTCACCAGCCCGAAAGCAATGGACGTCACGGTCACCCACCCCTATGTCTGCCAGATCCACTCGCAAAATCACATCGATGTCTGTGCGTTGGAGTCCGGGTATCTTCTGGAGATCTTGGTCAAAGAGGGCCAGGCCGTAAAGAAGGGCGATCTGATGTTCAGGCTCTTGCCCGTTCTTTACAAGGCAAAGCTGGACGCCGAGTTGGCCGAAGCCCACCTCGCGGAGCTGGAATACAAGAACACCGAGAGTTTGTTCAAGGGAAATGCGGTCGTGACTCAGGTCGTTTCCCAGAATGAAGTGCTCCTGTTCAAGGCCAAATTCGACAGGGCCAAGGCCAAGGCGGAGCTGGCGCAGGCCGAAATGAACTTTACCGAGGTCAGAGCGCCTTTCGACGGCATCGTCGACCGCCGGCGGCAGATGCTCGGCAGCCTGATCAAGGAGGGGGACATCCTCACGACCTTGTCGGATAACAGCGTGATGTGGGTGTATTTCAACGTTCCCGAGAGAGACTACCTCGAATACATGGCTCGCCCGGAGCAGGAAAAGCAGAACCAGAAAATCGAACTCGAGCTGGCCAACCACGAGAAATTCCCGCAGACCGGCAAGATCAGCACGATCGAGGCCCAGTTCAACAACCAGACTGGCAACATCCCCTTCCGCGCGGACTTTCCCAACCCGGACCGCCTGCTGCGTCACGGTCAAACCGGCAGGGTGCTCATCAGCCGAAAGCTCAAGAACGTCCTGGTCATCCCCCAGCGGGCGACGTTCGAGATCCTCGACAAGCGATACGTCTGGGTCATCGACGAGGACCACGTGGCGCATCAGACCCTGATCACCATCACGCATGAACTGGACGATATTTTTGTCGTCGACAGCGGACTGAGCGTGCAAGACAAGATCGTTCTCGAAGGGGTTCGGCAGGTTCAAGATGGCGAAAAGGTGGAATACGAGTTTCGCGAGCCGGAACTGGCCCTCAAGAACCAAAAATTCCACGCGGAGTAGCAACCGCTCACCGACCTTCTCGATACCGAACATAGCGAGATTGTTCCCGAACCATGTTCTCGAAAATCCTCTATCGGCCGGCACTCGCGATCGTCATCTCCATCATCCTCTTGTTCCTGGGGGTGCTGGGGATCAAGACCCTGCCGATCGCGCAGTTCCCCGATATCGCGCCGCCGACCGTGATGGTTTCCATTTCTTATCCCGGCGCCAGCGCCAACGTCCTGGTCGAATCGGTGCTGATTCCGCTGGAGCAATCCATCAACGGCGTCCAGAACATGCGGTACATTTCCTCCTCGGCAACCAGCGCCGGCGAGGCGGCGATCATCATCTACTTCGAGCCGGGCACGGACCCGAACATCAATGTCGTGAACGTGCAAAACCGGGTCAACATCGTGCTGTTCCAGCTCCCCCCCCTGGTGGTGCGCGAGGGCATCCTCGTCAGCCAGGTCGTGCCGAGCATGCTGATGTACGTGAACATTTACAGCACGGATCCCCACGCCGACCAGAAAGACCTGTTCAACTTCGCCAACGTCTTCGTCATGCCCCGGCTCAAGCGGATCAAGGGCATGGGCATCCCCCGGAATCTCGGCAACCGCATCTTCGCGATGCGGGTCTGGCTGGATCCCGACCGCATGCGCGCCTATAACCTGTCCTCCGACGATATCATGAAGGCCATCTCGGAACAGAGCATCATTGGTTCGCCCGGACGATTCGGCCAGGCCACGGGGAAGACGTCGCAATCAAAAGAGTACGTGCTCACCTATATCGGGCGTTTTAACAAGCCAGAGCAATATGCAAGTATTATTTTGAAAGCAAATCCCGATGGGGAAATCCTGCGGCTCAAGGACGTCGCCGAAGTGGAGCTGGGGCCCCAGTTCTTCGATATCTACTCGGACATCAATGGGCATCCCGCGGCGTCCATCGTTCTCAAGCAGGCTCCCGGCTCCAACGCCGCCGAGGTCATCGAGCTTATCAAGACGGAACTCGAGCAGATCAAGAAGGAATCGTTCCCTCCGGGGATGGACTACGAATTCGCCTACGACGTCTCGAAATTTCTCGACGCCTCGATCGAAAAGGTGCTGCACACCCTCCTCGAGGCGTTCATTTTGGTGTCTCTCGTGGTCTACATGTTCCTCGGAGATTTACGATCCACCCTCATCCCGACACTCGCGGTTCCGGTGTCGCTGGTCGGGACCTTCTTTGTCTTGCAGCTCATGGGCCTCTCGATCAACCTGATCACCCTCTTCGCCATGGTTCTGGCGATTGGTGTCGTGGTGGACGATGCGATCGTGGTGGTTGAGGCGGTGCATGCCAAGATGGCCCAGAAGCACCTTTCACCCTACCGGGCGACCATGGAGGTGATCCAGGAGATCTCAGGCGCGATCATCGCCATCACCCTCGTGATGACGTCCGTCTTCGTTCCGGTGACGTTCATCCCTGGGGCGGTCGGCACCTTCTACCGCCAGTTTGGGATCACGATGGCCACGTCGATCATTCTCTCCGGCCTGGTGGCCCTGACGCTGACGCCGGTCCTCTGTGCAATGATCCTCAAGCCTCACAGCCACGATCACGACCACAACCACAACGGCACTGACGCCCACGCGAGCCACGAGAATAGGCCGCGCGGACTGGGCGTCAAGCTGCTGTATGCTCTGGGAGGGTTGCTGGTCCTGGGGGGAGTGACCTATTTGGCGTATGAGTTGTGGGGGCCGGTCGGCTTCCTGCTCATTCTTCTGCCGTTCGTGCGGGGCCCTTTTGACCGCGCCGTCGAGAAGGTGACAGCCGGATATGCCGCGATCGTGGGGCGGATCGCCTCGCGCCGTACCCTGACCTTGGCCGTCGTCGGGAGTTTTGCCGCCGGCATCGTTGTCGTCACCACGCAGCTCGCGACGGGTTTTATCCCAGGCGAGGACCAGGGCATCATCTACGCCGTCCTCCAGACGCCTCCAGGCTCCACGCTCGAGTACACCAATGCCAAGTCCCACGAGCTCGAGGCGATCGCCAAGGAGATCCAGGAAGTCACCTCCGTCACCTCGTTGGCCGGTTACGAGGTTCTCACCGAAGGCCGCGGCTCGAATGCGGGAACCTGCATCATCAACCTGAAAAGCTGGTCCGACCGCAAACGGACCGCACGACAGATCATTGAGGAGCTCGAAGAAAAATGCCAGCGGATCAGCAACGTGAAGCTCGAGTTCTTTGAACCGCCCGCGGTTCCCGGCTTTGGCACGGCCGGGGGCATCTCCATGCTCGTCCTCGACAAGACGTTTTCCGCTGATTACGCGCGGCTCGGAGAAGTGACCGAGAAGTTCATGGCCGAACTGAAAAAACGCAAGGAGGTGGCGAACCTGTTCACCTTCTACGCCGCCAACTACCCGCAGTACGAGCTGGTCATCAACAACGACGTGGCCATGCAGAAGGGCGTGTCGATCAAGACGGCGATGGACAATCTCAACATTCTCATTGGCAGCACCTGGGAGCAGGGATTCATTCGTTTCAACCAGTTCTTCAAGGTCTTCGTCCAGGCAAAGCCGGAGTTCCGGCGCTATCCGGAGGATCTGGACAACCTCTTCGTCAAGAACGACAAGGGGGAAATGGTCCCCTACTCCTCGTTCATGACGCGCGTCAAGAAGCAGGGCTTGAATGAGATCACCCGGTATAACCTGTACACCTCCGCCGCCATTCAATGCGCGCCGGCTCCTGGCTACAGCACCGGGCAAGCCATCCAGGCGATCAAGGAGGTCGGCGCGGAGTCGCTGCCTCGCGGTTTCGACGTCGGCTGGTCCGGCCTCTCTTACGATGAGTCAAGAAAAGGGAATGAGGCAGTTTATATCTTCCTCATCGTCGTCGCCTTCGTCTATCTGGTGCTGGTCGGGCAATACGAGAGCTTTATCCTGCCGCTGGCCGTGATCCTGTCGCTGCCGGTCGGGCTTTTCGGCTCTTTCCTATTGTTGCAGGGCATGGGTTTGGCTAACGACGTGTACGCCCAAATTGGTCTGGTCATGCTCGTCGGTCTGCTGGGCAAGAACGCGATCTTGATCGTGGAATTCGCGGTCCAGCGGCGGCGCGAAGGCGCGTCCCTTCAGGAGGCGGCCGTCGAAGGAGGAAAACTGCGCTTCCGGCCGATTCAGATGACCTCCTTCGCCTTCATCGCTGGTCTCTTTCCGTTGGTCATTGCCACCGGTGCTGGGGCGATTGGCAACCGAACCATCGGCACCACGGGAACCGGCGGCATGCTCGTCGGCACCGTCGTCGGTGTCTTGGTCATTCCCGGCCTTTATTATCTGTTCGGCCAGCTTGACGGCGGACGCAAGCTCCTCAAAGACGAGACGAATGCACCTCTCAGCGAGGGTTTTGAGCAGAACGAGCACAACGAAGGTAATTCACACGTGATATAATAAACATCTCATAGGCGAGCCTGATCCGGTCACGCTTGTGCTTTTGGGAGAGGGCGAAATCGCCCGGTCTTCGCGGCAGGATTTGCTCACGGGAAGCGAACCTACGTGACTCCTGGCAGCATCGGCTTGGCCCGGTCGTCCATTTTCGACCGTTACCTTTTTTCGCATTTCCACACTGCTTTACACGCCCTCGCGCGGAGATTTCGGACTTGTCGGCGGAACCGATAAAGTCTACCCGCCTTATCGGTCGAAAGAAGAAGCAGGAAAGTTCATTTGCCGCGAGCCGCCGGTTCCGCGGTCGCGGGCAATCCCCATTCTCCGTCAGGCGGAGGTGGGATTTGAGCTTCCGGCGAACATTCCTGGAGCGGCCGGCCTGAAGAACTCGGTTCAGCCCGGGAGAGAAGAGTTTTATCGGTCCGATTTCTACAGGATTGATTAACCGTTCACTGGTCAAGGATCGGGAGCTGAAGATCCTCGGCCAGAACCTCAAGGATGAGACGGATGAACTTGTCAGGAGGCCTGTCGAATACGAAACAGAAGAAGCGCGCGATCGCGTTCGCGATCGTCTGCGGCTTCCTGCTGGTTCTGCCCTCCTGTATTCCCAATCTCCGTAAGCCGGCTCTGGCACCCCCCGTGCCGCAAGACTTCAGGGGCGAGAGCAGTCCGGAAAGCTCGGCTCAGCTCAGGATCGAGGAGTTCTACGATGATCCGACGCTCATCGGCTTGATCGGCCAGGCACTCGTCGGCAACCAGGAGCTGAGGATCCTGAACGAGAACATCCAGATCGCCGGCAACGAGGTTCTGGCGCGGCGAGGAACGTACCTTCCCTTCGTCACTGCCGGAGGCGGCCCGTCGCTCAACAAAATTAGCAACTACACACTCGAGGGAGCTGGAATTCGGGACGACCCGTTTCTCCCCGGGCAGTTGTTACCCAATCCGCTGCCCAATTACATGTTGGGCTTCAACCTCTTCTGGCAGATCGACATCTGGAGGCAATTGCGGAATGCCAGAGACGCGGCCGTGCAGCGCGTCTTCGGCGCCGCTCAGGAGCGGAACTATTTCGTGACCCGTCTCGTCGCCGACATCGCCGAGAATTACTACAAGCTGATGACACTCGACGCACGACTTCAGAATCTCAATCGAATCATCGCGCTGCAGCAGCGAAGCCGCGATATCGCGCAGGCCAGGAAGGACGCGGCCCGCGGCACGGGCCTGCCTGTCCAGCGATTCCAGGCCGAGGTTCGTAAGAACCAGAGCGAAAAGCTAATCGTCAATCAGAATATCATCCAGGCCGAGAACCGCATCAACTTCCTCCTCGGTCGCTTCCCGCAGCCTGTCGAACGCAGGCACAACAACTTCATCGATATGAAGTTGCACGCGCTGAGTCTGGGAGTGCCCGCGCAGCTCCTTCAGAACCGACGAGACATCCAACAAGCCGAGCGCGAGCTGGCGGCTACCGGGCTTGACGTGAAGGTCGCCCGGGCCCGCTTCCTTCCTGTGGTGACCATCACCGGGGGCGTTGGCTATGAGGCCTTCAACCCAAGGTATCTGTTCCTGACTCCGGAAGCCTTGATTGGCAATATCGCCGCTGGCCTGGTCGGGCCGGTGATCAACTTCAAAGCGATCAAGGCCGACTACCTCACTGCCAACGCCAGGCAATTGCAGGCTGTTTACAACTACCAGCGCGTCATCATCAACGCCTTCACCGAGGTCGTCAACCACATGACCAAGGTGGAGAACTACGGCAGGAGCATCGAGATCAAGAAGCAGCAGGTGCAAGCGCTCGAGGCAGCAGTCGAGGCCGCCACCAGTCTTTATCAGCTCCCCCGCGCCGAATTGCCCATCGACTACCTGGACGTGTTGACCGCCCAGAATGAGCTCTTTGTCGCGATCAGGGACTTGATCGATCTCAAGGGCGAGCAACTCTTTGCCGTCGTCAACACCTATCAAGCCCTCGGCGGAGGCAGCTATTTGTTCCCGATCACGATCCCGAATCAGGCGCAACCTCACCATTGGTGGAAGCAGTTGGGACACTCAAACCCAACAAACGTGGCGGCAGGTGGTCCGGGACCGCTGCCAGCACCGGCGCGGCCAGGTGGTACTGCACCGCTTCCGGCACCTGCGCCGCCAGGTGGCCCGGGGCCGTTTGCTCCACCGGCGGCGGCAAGTGGCCCGGCACCTCTGGTGGCACCGGTGGCGCAGCCAGGTGGTACCGCACCGCTTCCACCAGCGACGGCGCAGCCAGGTGGTACCGCACCGCTTCCACCAGCGACGGCGCAGCCAGGTGGTACCGCACCGCTTCCACCAGCGACGCCGCCAAGTGGGCCGGGACCATTTTCCACACCGGCGGCGGAGACGCTTCCGACACCTCTTCCAACACCGCGAGGCGGAACGGGGGCCGGTACCACATCCAACACCGAGCATCCTCAGGGTTGACCATTGGTTGCCAACGGTTATTCTGTGCTCGAACGGTGATGCATCATGTCGAGGTCTGAAGCATTTAGGACCGTACGATGGAGGATCGCGATCGATGCAGCACCCAGCGCGGATACCATCGAAGCCCAACTGAATGGTAGGGGACTTATTCTTCCGTTTCCTCAATAGACTGGAAGACGCCGCGGATCAGGTCGGGAAGGTTGGCCTCGCCGGCGTCGGACCACTGGCCGAAGGCCAGCACCGTTCGATTTGAAGTGCGGAAGCAGCGAATGCTGGCGCCGTTGGTCATATCGAGGGCAAAGAACTCCACGTCGTGCCCGGTGGCGCAGTGGTCGTTGATCGTCTCCATGGCGGGCGCGGCGTCCAGATCGGGATACTCCTCGCGCATCGCCTCGAGCGCGGCATCGGCCACGTCGGCAGGATCGGGACACGACTCATCGGTCGTGATCAGCGCGAAACCGAGACCTCCGGGGTCTTGCACAGACACGGTCATCACATCGCCGTGGTCGTTCTCCTCCAGTTCCCAGGCCGAAGGGTATTCGAAACGCACGCCGTGATTCTCGAAGGTCTTGCTCGTCACTTGACGCCTCCTCCCCAGGGCGGCCCGCGCGGCTGCAGCTCTCGATCACGATCGTCGCCGGGAGAGATCAGACGTCGTCCCCAGAGTGATGGCTGGCCGGCCGCCGCGCGGCAGCCTGGTTTGCCACCTCGCCACACGCTCATTATCCTAGCATCAGCCCTCAAGACCGCCAATGGGCCTGATTTCCTTCGAGAGGGAAGGACCGGCCGTGCCTGCCCAACGACCGGAACACCCTGACCCGGCTTGGACGCCCCGCCGCTCTCCTGGTAAATTGGCAAGACCCGGGACGGGTGCGTTGGACCGGGAACGTGGGCTTCGGGGCCGCGGGTGGGAAACGGCAAGCCGGCACCTTGAACCGGCGTCATGCAAAGCGGGTGATCGGGATCATGCGAATTCTGTCGGGAATACAGCCTTCAGGCGCCTTGCACATTGGCAACTACCTGGGCGCGATTCGCCAGTATATTGCACTCCAGGAGAGCAATGAGGCTTATTACTTTGTTGCCAATTATCATGCGCTTACCAGCGTGCGCGACGCGCCCAGGATGCGTCAGAACGTTTTCGACGTGCTCGTCGACCTGCTCTCGCTGGGCCTCGACCCGGAGAAGGCCACGCTGTTCGTTCAGTCGGACGTTCCGGAGACGACCGAGCTGGCATGGCTGCTCACCACCGTCACGCCCATGGGCTGGCTGGAGAAATGCGTGAGCTTCAAGGAAAAGGTGCAGCAGGGCCTCCCCGCCGAGCACGGGCTCTTCGCCTATCCCGTGCTCCAGGCGGCCGATATCTTGCTCTACGACGCCGACCTCGTCCCCGTCGGCCAGGACCAGAAGCAGCATCTGGAGATCACGCGGGACATCGCCGAACGGTTCAACCGGCTTTATGGCGACGTCTTCCGTCTGCCCGAGCCTTACATCCTGGACAACGTCGCCGTCGTTCCCGGCCTCGACGGACAGAAGATGTCCAAGAGCTACCACAACACGATCGAGATCTTCGACGACCCTGCCACCATCCGAAAAAAGGTCAAGCGAATCGTGACCGACAGCACGCCGGTCGAGGTCCCCAAGAATCCCGACACCTGCTCGCTCTTCGCCCTCTTCAAGCTCTTCGCGACAACCGAAGAACTGCCCGAGGTCGAGCGGCGCTATCGCGAGGGGGGGATCGGCTACGGCGAGGTGAAGAGCCGTCTGGGCGAGGCCATCATCCAGCGGTTCGCCCAGGCACGCGAGATCCGGGCCGACTGGGTCGCACATCCCGAGCGGGTGGCCGCCGTCCGAGCCGCTGGCGCTGACCGCGCCAGAGCGACCGCCCGCAAGGTCCTGGACCGGGCCCGGGAGGGCTGCGGCGTCAATTGATCTTGCTGTTGATTCCCTGGGTGCCGTTGACCAAGTTTGAGGGCCCTCCCGAGCCGATCTTTCAGAAGTGCCTCGCCCGGTTCAACGCGGAAGCCGCACCCCAAGAACGCGAGAACCTGCTCGCGGTCATCCAGGTTCTGGCGAGCCTGCGGTATAATGAGGCGAGACTCTTTCAGCTCCTGGGAGGCCGAGACGCCATGATCGAATCACCACTGCTTCAGAAACTCAAGGCCGAGTGGACACGCGAGGCTGCACAACAGACCCGGTGGCGGACGCTTGTCGACATTCTGGTCGCTCCCTTCGGCAGCAAGTCGGAGGATGTCTGCGCTCAGCTCGAAACGATCGACGATGCGATCCGACTCAGGGAACTGGTGAAGCTTGCCGCCACGTGTCCCGATATCAAGACGTTTCACGAGTATCTCGTTTCTTGAATTCAATCAAATTCCTTGACATGCCTTATTCACTCAATCGGCACCTGAGGTAACACTCTTACGCTATTCAGAGCGCCGAGTCATTTAGAGCGGTTTACAGTCGGCTTGCGCACTGATCAAATATCGTAGGGTCCGCTGTGCGGACCAAATGCTCCGGCCGTCTCCCGGCGCGCCGGGACTACGGTGAGCTATCGACCCGAAAAACGCTCTAGCGAACCACCACCGCCATGGGCATTCTCTTCCAACTCGTGTATTTCTTGTTGATCGGTCTGGCTGCAGGCTGGATCGCCGGCCAGGTCATGAAGGGCAGGAGCTTCGGCCTGGTCAACGACCTGATCATCGGCGTCATCGGCGCGATCCTGGGAGGTTTTCTCTTCTCGCTCCTGGGACTCGCGGCCACCGGGCTGATCGGCAGCCTGATCACGGCAACGGTCGGCGCCGTAGTCTTTCTGTACATCCTGCGCGTGGTCAAGAAGAGGTACTGACCACCGCCGACGTCCTTAGTTTTGCACCGCTCCGTTTCACTGCTTCGGGAGAACGCCGCAATGGCATCAAAACTCTTTGACCTCTCGGGCCGGGTGGCCCTCGTGACCGGCGGATCCAAGGGACTGGGTAAGGCGATGGCCCTCGGTTTCGCCCAGGCCGGCGCCGATGTCGTCATCTCCAGTCGGCACGAGGACGAACTTCAGGCCGCGGCCCGCGAGATCCGCTCCGGCTCGCAAGCGCGGGTGGAGTACGTGGTCGCCGACATGTCGCGGCGAGGGGAGGCAGATCGGCTCGCCCAGGCCGCCATCGAGACGATGAGCCGCGTTGACATCCTGGTCAATAACGCGGGGAGCAATCTTCCTCAGACCATCGACCAGATCAAGGACGAAGACTGGGACCGGCTCGTCGAGCTGAACCTCAGCTCGTGCATGGCGCTTTGCCGCGCGCTCGCGCCGTTCATGAAAGAGCGGCGCTGGGGACGGATCATCCACATCTCGTCGATCATGGGCTTCAGCTCGGCCGGCGGCCGCAACGCCTATTCGGCCACCAAGAGCGCGCTTCTGGGCCTGGCCCGCGCCAGCGCCAGCGACCTAGGTCCCTACGGCATCACGGTCAATTGCATCGCGCCCGGCCCGTTCCTCACCGACCTGCCCAAGAGCATCCTCACTCAGGAGAAGCAGGATGAGTTCGCGCGGGGAACCGCCCTGGGCCGCTGGGGCCAGCCCGAAGAGCTGATCGGCCCCGCGCTCCTCCTGGCCAGCGACGCCGGCAGCTACATCACCGGCGCCTCGCTCGTCGTCGACGGCGGCTGCCTGGCCAAGATCTTCTGATTCAGATCTCCCATCCCTTGCGGAAGTAAGGCTTGAGGTACTGCGACGCGGTCGAGCTGTTGGTGATGTGTCCGGCCGCCGGATCGTAATCGATCGCCTCGCCCGAGCGAACGGCCACGTTGCCCAGGAGCATCGACTCGGTGAGCGTCGAGGAGTATTCGAAGTTGGACAGGGCATGCGCAGGCTTGCCCGCGCGGATCGCCTCGACCCACTCTTGCTTGTGGTCCACGTCTTCCTGGTGGCTCCCTTTGATCCGGGGCAGGCTGGGCGGCGGGGCCTGGAACGACTTGAACGCGCGACTCGGCCAGAGAATCTGATCCGCGCCGTTGTCGCTGGGCGAATACAGCTTGGCCTTCGAGCCCACGAAGAGCGATCCGCTGTCGCTGAACTTGTAGCCGTCCGGGAAGAGCTGAGCCGGCGGTAGGTTCCGCTTGCCGTCCTTGGCCCCCTCGGTCCAGATGAGCTTGACCGGCGGCAGGCTGCCCCGCGCGGGGAACTCGTACGTGATTGTCGCCCAGGCCGGATAGGTCTCGGAGTTGATCTCGCCATTCTCGGCCGACACGCGGGTCGGTAGGCCGAGCTTCAGTGCCATGAACGCCAGGTTCGTGGTATGGCAGGCCATGTCGCCGAGCGCGC